>NZ_JBFUAT010000009.1:0-125777 GCF_056406135.1 Luteibacter sp. P1_D3
TCCATCGCCTGGGCTGGAACGAGCTCGATCAGCCCGCGCAGACGCTGGTCTTCCTCGTCACGGCGGCGGCATTCACCGGACGGCTGCACTGGCGTGCCATCTGGACGTTCTTCGCGGTGACCACGCTCATTCTCGGTGGCTCCTGCATCGTCCAGCGCCACATTCTGGGAGTGGACCGGGCCTACGGAATCAACGGGGGCGACTGGAGCGCGATCGAGTTCACGATGGTCACGCTCTGCATGACCCTGTTCTCGATCATCCGGCTGATCCAGCCGCGCATTGCCGTGGGCGAGCGCTGGCTGCACGGCATCGCCGTCGCGATCGGTGCCTACGGCGCCATCCTGACGCACAGTCGCGGCCCCATGCTGGCTTTCGTGCCGGCCCTGCTCATCGTCATCGCGGTGCACATCCGCCGTACGCGCCAGTGGCGCGGCGCCCTGGTCTTCGTGGGCGTGCTGATCGTCGGCGTCGTGACTGCCACGACCGCCCTCGACCGCGAAGTGGTGCGGCGCTTCAGCGAGGTCAGCGGCGAGATGTCCACCTTCAGCAAGGACAACTCGGCCGGTCCGGTGCGCGAGCGCATGGCCATGTGGCAGTCCGCGTGGACCGCCTTCCGCGAGCACCCTGTCGTCGGCGTCGGCGTGGACCAGTTCGGGACGTACACGCGCGCCCGGGTCGCCAGTGGCGAGGCGAGCACATCGATCGCCAAGTACGATCATCCTCATAACGAGTACCTCGAGGCGGCCGCGACCGGTGGCGTGCCGGCGCTTCTCATCGTGCTTCTGTTGTTCGCCTTGCCAGCGGTCCATTTCGTCCGGCGCCTGAACGATCCCGATGAATGGAAGTCCACGCTCGCGACGGCGGGGCTCGCGGTCATCACGATGTACGTACTGTCCGCCATGACCGACAACGTGTTCTATCGGGCCATGCCGCATTCGTTCTTCCTTTTCCTTGTGCTCGGCTTCGTCATGGCCACAGCCTTGCCGCCGGCGGATCGGCGCCACTCGCTCGCGGAGGCCTGATCGTGCGCATCCACCTGCTCGCCTGGGACAACCAGCGCGGCCTCTCGCACGATATCCGTGTGGTGGAAGACGCGCTGCGCGAACTCGGTCACGAGGTCACCGTTTCCCGACTGGGTTCGCGCCGGCATGACGGTGCCTGGAAGCTGCGCGGCATGCGCCTGCGCATGCTGCTCGGCGCGCGGCGCTTCGACTTCAACCTCTCCCTCGAACACGTACGTCCGGCGAGCTTCGGGCTGGCGCGACGCAACCTGCTCATGCCCAACCCGGAATGGGTGTCCGCACGCGGCCAGCGCTATCTGGGTCGATACGACGCCCTGCTGACGAAGACGCACGAGGCGACGCGGATCTTCACCGATCTCGGCCTGCGCGCCAGCGACGTCGGCTTTCGCAGCCGCGACCGTTACGACGCCAGCGTGCCGCGCGACCCGAGGGGGTTTCTCCATGCGGCCGGATCGAGCCAACTGAAAGGCACCGCGCGGCTGATCGAGGTGTGGAAGCGTCATCCCGAGTGGCCCAAGCTCACCGTGCTTCGCGGCGGCCCGACGGCGGAAGACGAAGGCGGTGCGACTAACCTGCGGATCGTGCGCGAACACCTGCCGGATGCCGAGGTGCGCCGTCTGCAGAACGCCTCCGCCTTCCACCTCTGCCTGTCGCAAACGGAAGGCTGGGGCCATTACCTGGTCGAGGCGATGAGCTGCGCCGCGGTCGTGTTGAGTTGCGATGGCGCGCCGATGAACCAGATGATCGACGCCAGCCGCGGCCTGCCCGTGCGGGCGACGGAGGGCGAGCCCTTCCACCTCGCGCGCACCTGGCAGTTCGACGAATCCGCGCTCGAGGAGGCGGTGGAGCGCGCGATCGCCATGCCAGCGGCCGAGCGGGACGTGCTCGGCGGCAACGCGCGACGCTGGTATCTCGACAACGAGGCAAGCTTCACGATGCGCCTGGGCGCAGCGCTGGACGCCCTACGCTGAAGCGGGGCGCTCGTCCGCCGGCGGCGTGACGAACTCCGCCAGATGCTGGTCCACGCCAGACTCGCAACGAACCAGCCCCAACCGACGCGTCTCGTCGAGAATGCGGTCGTTCGGGTTGCCGACGATATTCTTCCGCGTGCGGTGGTACAGGTGGGTGGCGAGCGCGCTGAAGCGCAGGTCGCGACGGAGCAGCCCGGCATGGAAGGCGCGTGTGACCAGCTCGGTATCCTCGCGTCCCCAGCCCGTCATGCCCTCGTTGAACCCGTTCAGGGCGAGCAGGTCCTCGCGCCAGAAACCCATGTTGCAGCTCTTGATGCCGCGGGTCTTCTGGCTGGGCTTCGCGTACCAGCGCGCCAGCGCGGGCATGCGCAAGGTATGACGACGACGCTCGATGCCCGGCGTAAAAAAGGTCGCGCGGACCGAGCCGTCGGCAAGCATGCGGCGGGTCAGCGCTTCGTCGCTGAGCACGCGTGAGCCCTGCACGTAACACCCGCGGGTGGCGAAGGCCTCGTGGTCGGCGACGAAATGGGGCTCGGCCACCATGTCGCCATCCAGGATGATGACGTAGTCCCCGGTGGCGGCTGCGATCGCGCGATTGCGCGCGCGGCTCATCCGTGCCCCGTCGTCGGGCTGCCAGAGGTGCACCAGGCGCACGGGGAAGGTGGCGGCCACCCGTTCGATCACACGGCGCGTCTCCGCGGTCGAGCCGTCGTCGGTGACGATGACCTCGTCGGGCAGGCGGGTCTGCCGGGCCAGCGATTCGAGCACGCGCTCGAGGGCGGCGGGCCAGTTGTAGGTAATGATGGCGACGGTAATGCGCATGGAGGCGAAGGATAACGGGAACGCCTTAACCTTGCCGGTCCGGGCCCGCGGGCCGATTCGGTTAGACTTTCCCGATGGCGAGCCTCCCCCTGACCCTTGTAGTGATCACCTATAACGAGGCGCATACGATCGCCCGCTGCCTCGACAGCGTGCCGTTCGCGACCGAGAAGGTGGTCATCGACAGTGGCAGCACCGACGACACGGTGGCCATCGCACAGGCGCACGGCGCGCGCGTGGTTCACCAGGACTGGCTGGGCTTCGGTCCACAACGCAACTTCGCTACCACCCAGGCCAGCCACGACTGGCTGATCGCCCTGGACGCCGACGAGTTCCTTTCGCCGGAACTGGTCGCCGAGCTGGAAGCGGCCTTGCCCTCGATCCAGTCCAGCCCGGACGCCGCCGTGTTCCTGCGCCGCCGCACCATCTACATGGGCGCTCCGATGCGCTGGTACCGGCCTTCGGTCGGCGAGAAGATGGCTCGTCTGTGGCACCGCGATCGCGCCCGCTGGACCGATGCACGCGTGCATGAATCGCTGCGTTTCGATGGCGCCGCGCGGACGCTTCGCGCTCCCTTCGACCACGTGAACAACCCCAGCCTGGTCGAGAAGCAGCTGAAGGTGTTGCGCTATTCCGAATTGAAGTGCCGGGACTGGTACGACAAGGACAAGTCGCCACGCATGTGGCAGACGCCGTTCGTCTTCCTGCTCGCTTTCATCAAGGATTACGTCTTCCGCCTGGCCATGCTCGACGGCTGGCGCGGCTTCATCATCGCCCAGACCGCGGCCAGCTACGCCGTCTACAAACGCATGCGTTACTACGAAATGCGGCACAACCCTGCCTCGCGCGAGTCCGCCGCCACGGCCCTGCACCGTCACGGCCTGGACCGTGGCTCGGAAACCTCCTCATGAAGAAGCACTACCTCCTCTACGGTTCGGAGCGCTATGCGCTGGCCATCCTGCGGCCGCTGCAGGACGCGATCCGCGCACGCGGCGACGAGGCGGCGTGGTTCTTCGACGGTCCCGGTGGCGAAGACCTCATGGCCGGCGAGACATGGCTGCGCACGACCGAGGAAGTGCGTCATTTCAACCCCATCGCGGTGGTGACCTCGAGCAACGCCGTGCCGCATTTCTTTCCCGGGGTGAAGGTCGAAACCTTCCACGGTTTCAATGCGGGCAAGCCCCGGCACATCTATATCCGCGGCTTCTTCGATCTCTATTGCACCACCGGTCCGAAGGACACCAAGGCGTTCGGCGACATCGCGACGCAGATGGGCCATTTCGCGGTGAAGGAAACCGGCTGGCCCAAACTCGATCCCTTCATGGGCGAGATGGGTGCGCGGCCGGTGCCGCCGGTGCGCCAGCCGCCAGTGATTCTTTACCACTCCACGTTTTCGCCCTCGTGGAGCGCCGCGGAGATTCTCTACGACAAGGTTCGCGAACTGTCGCGCGATGGCCGCTACCGCTTCATCGTCACCTTCCACCCGAAGATGAACCCGGAAACCACGGCCAAGTACCGCGCCCTGGCCAACGAGCACCTGCGCTTCGCCGACGACGACAACATCCTCGACCTCTTTGGCCAGGTCGACATGATGTGCTCGGATACTTCGTCGGCGCTGAGCGAATTCCTGCTGACAGGCAAGCCCGTCGTGACCTTCAAGAACCGGGCCTCCGGCCCGCAGCTGATCGATATCGACGACCCGGCGCAGTTCGAGCCGGCCATCGAACGCGCCCTGGCCCGTTCACCGGACTTGATGAAGGCCATCGACGACTTTGGCGCCAGCATTCACCCCTACCGCGACGGCAAATCCAGCGAGCGGGTCCTCGATGCGATCAACCAGTTCATTGCCGAAGGCGGGCGTAACCGGCGGCGTAAGCCGCTCAATCTGTGGCGCAAGCTGAAGATTCGACGACGCATCGGCTATTGGGGTCCCGCCTGAGGAACCGCGGCGTCTACGTTCTGGCGACGACCGGGGCGGTAGGAGTGGAGTCAGCCATTCCACCCATCGTACGTTTAGAATTCATGATCCTTTAACGGTGACGACGCCCTTGTCCAATAGCGCCTATATCCGCTCGGAACACCTTCGCGCCCTCTGGCCGTGGCTGCCGCTGTGGTCAGTCATGGCGCTGCTCGCCATGTTCTCCCACGGCCCGATGCCGATGTTTTCCACGCGGACGCTCGCCGTGGCCTGGGAAATGTGGGCACACGGCCATTGGCTGGTGCCGCACATCAATGGCGATCCGTACAGCGAGAAAGTGCCGCTGCTGTTCTGGATGATCCACGCCGGCTGGGCCGTGTTCGGCGTCAACGATGTCTGGCCACGCTTGCTCGAAGTGATCTTCGGCGGCGTGCAACTGGTCCTGGCTTCGGTCCTCGCCAGCCGCCTGTTCCCGACGCGTCCCTGGGTGGCCAAGGCCACGCCGTGGCTGCTGATGGCGTTCGCCTACGCGTTCCTGTTCGGCCTGCAGATCATGTACGAGGTGCTCCTCGTGGTCTGGGTGCTGGCCGCCCTGCTCTGCCTCACCCCCACCGCCACCCGCGCCGAACCGCGCTGGTGGCTGTTCGGCCTGATGGTCGGCCTCGGCCTGCTGACCAAGGGCCCGGTGATGGTGGTGCACGTCCTGTTCCCGTTCCTGCTCGGCCCGCTGTGGAATCCGTGGGCGCGCGCCAACCGGGGACGCTGGTACGGTTTCGGCCTGCTCGGGCTGCTGATCGGCTTCGCCATCCTGCTGGCCTGGGCGATTCCCGCCGGTCAGGCCGGTGGCGAAGCCTATCGTCAGCGCCTGTTCTTCACGCAGACCGCCGGTCGCGTGGTGTCCGAACGTACCCAGGGCCTGCAGAACCACGCGCGACCCGCCTGGTACTACCTGATCTTCCTGCCGGTGATCGTGTTCCCGCTGAGTGGCTGGCTGCGCGGCATCGTGGCCGTGCCGATGACCCTGTTCCGCCGCCCTTGGCGTGCGGGAACGGGTGCGGCGCTCGTCGTCGCTGGCGTCGCGCTGCTCCTGCTGCTGGTCTCGGCCGCCGGCGCGCACTTCAACGCGCACGTGGATCAGGCGCTGCTGGTGCTGGTGCTGGTGCCGCTGTTCGTGGCGCTGATCCGCCAACCGCTCGAGTCCGGCCTGCAGTTCCTCATCGTCTGGTTGCTGCCTGCCTTGCTGACGTTCTCGCTGATCGGCGGCAAGCAGCTGTACTACCTGCTGCCGGAGCTGGCGGGCGTGACCATGCTGGTGGCCGCCGCCGTGGCCGACCTGCGCGAACGCCACAAGGGACTCGCCTCGAACTACGCCCTCGGGACTTGGCCGCTCTCGCTCGGTGCCTTCCTGCTCGCCATCGTACTGTTCGCCATGCCGTCGGTCGTACCGACGCACTTTCCCGACAACCTATGGCTTACGGGGATGGCACCTTTTTCGCGCTTCTTCGGCGTGATCTTCGTCGTCCTTGGCGCGCTGCTCCTGCTCCGTGGCCGCGGCGAAATGCGCCGGCTGGCCTTCGCCGGACTGATCGGCACGGTATCGCTCAATGCCTTGTTCACCCTCGGCCTCTGGTATCGCTACGACCTCGCACCGGCATCGGCCTTCCTGGCTCAGGCCGACGCGGCCGGCCGCCCCATCGGCAACCTGGGCACCGAGTACAACGGCCAGTACCACTTCGCCGGGCGCCTGATGCATCCCATTGCACGCCTCAACGAATTGACTGGCGCGGCTCCGCAGGCCGACGACGACGATGACGACACCGCTGTCCACGACGGCGACAGCCTCGACGACTTCGCCCGCCACCATCCGGACGGCCTCGTGGTGTCGTACGCCAAGCATCCACCGGCCAATGCCTTCCGCTTTGCACGACTGATCCAACCGTCGCGTACCGGCTGGCTGATGATCTGGGATGCCCCCACGCTGAACGCACTGCACATGGACCGCGTGCCGCCCGAGCCGAAGCAGCCGACCCTGTTGTATCCGCAGGACTATTGGCGCACGCGGACCGCAGTGCGATGACCGACCCCCTCGTCGAACGACTGCGCGCACAGATCGGTGGCGTTCGCGACGGGGCCCTGCTGCGTTTTTCCATCGGCAACGCGCAGCTGGGTGACGGCCTCTATGCCGAGGCGGCCACGGCGTTTCGCGAGGCGCTGGGCTTCGACCCCGCCTATTCGGCGGCCTGGAAACTCCTGGGCAAGGCGCTGTTGGCGATGGACGACGAGTCCGGCGCCGCCGAGGCGTGGCGTCAGGGCATCGCCACGGCCACTGGCCGCGGCGACATGCAGGCGGCGAAGGAAATGACTGTGTTCCTCAACCGGCTTTCTCGGCACGGTTGATCCAGTACGGGTTGCGACCGGACGCGTTGAACCGCTTGTAGTGCCACTGGTACTGCTCGAACGCGCGCTCCACGCATTGCTCCACCCCGCGATTGAGCGCAGCACAGGCCACGTCGAGGTCGGCGTTGTCGATGCCTTCGGGTGCCGGCAGGACATGAATGCGGAACCCGCCACCCTCGGGCAAGCGCTCGGCAAAGCTGAAGAGCACCGTCGCCCCCGTGCGGGCCGCCAGGCGTGGCAGGAGTACGCCGGTCAGGGCGTCCTCACCGAAGAATGGGGCGAAGACACCCTCACCTTCGCGGGGCCGCTGGTCCGGCAGGATGCCGACCGTGCCGCCGGCGCCCAGGCGTTTGAACAGCGTGCGCACGCCCGCGCCCTCGGCGCGGACCTGCTCCGGCGCCAGCTTGCCGCGCACCTTGCGCAGCAGGCCTTCAATCGCCTGGATACGCGGCGGCCGATACAGGATGGCCATCGGGGTCTTGCTGCAGAGCCAGTAATTGAGCAGTTCCCAGCAGCCGAGATGGGGGGCGGCGACGATCACGCCCTTGCCCGAGGCCAGCGCAGCCTCGAACAGCTCGCCACCGACGACCTCGCGAACCAGGCCGAGCGAGCGGTCGGCGCCCGCGCCCCAGATCGCCGCGACCTCGGTCACCGACTTGCCGGCCTCTTCCATCGTCCGCCGCAGCAGCGCCGCGCGCTCGGCGTCGGTCAGCCCGGGCCGGGTGAGGCGCAGGTTGACGGCCGTGACGTGCGTGCTGTGCGAGTGGGCACGCAGCGCGCGCCGGCCAAGCCAGCCGCCCACCGCGTGTACCGTCCGCAGCGAGAAGAGACTGACCAGCCGGAGCAGGAGGTAAAGGAGGTAGATATCGGGACGCATCCGGGGAAGTGTACCGCCGGGTGCCGGCCTCCTTTAAGCTTGGCCGCCATCCGCCGTTAGCCTATCCATGATTGCAGTGATCCAGCGCGTGGAATCCGCACGTGTCGATGTCGAGGGGGAAACCGTGGGCGCCATCGGCGCTGGCCTGCTCGCGCTTGTCGCAATCGAACCAGGCGACGGGGAAGCCCAGTGCGTCCGCATGCTCGAGCGCCTGCGCGGCTACCGCGTGTTCTCCGACAGCGAGGGAAAGATGAACCTCAGCCTGGCCGATACCGGCGGCGGCCTGCTCCTGGTCAGCCAGTTCACTCTCGCCGCCGATACCCGCAAGGGCATGCGCCCCAGCTTCACCACGGCCGCCGCACCGGCGGAGGCGACCCTCTGGTTCGATCGTCTTGTCGCGCTGGCCCGCGCCATTCATGCGCCGGGGGTGGAAACCGGACGATTCGGTGCCCATATGAAGGTACATCTCATCAACGATGGCCCGGTCACCTTCCGTCTGGAGGTGCGCTGAGGCGTCCTTACGGGGTCCATGGCCCTCTTCTTCTCACCGCGACGCTTCACGCCTGGCCGGAAACGGCCATCTGGCGCGATTCTTGCGTCCCCTCGATGAGCCCGATCCACTTGAAAACTGGTCAAAAAATCATCAAATGACTATACTGATCGGTTCCTGTAACCCGCGGCGGTCGGCATGACTAATAAAGCTCACGAGCAGCAGTCTGAAATCAAACAGCTCATCTCCAAGGGTTTGGAGCAGGGCTACCTGACCTACGCGGAAATCAACGATCACCTGCCCGACGACATCGTCGATCCGGAGCAGATCGAAGACATCATGGCGGTGCTCAAGGGCGTCGGCATCGAGGTCCATGACTCCGCGCCAGACACTGACACCATTTCCGACGGCGCCGCCCCCGGTTCCAGCACGGATGACGAATCCGCTGCTGAAGAAGCCGTGGCCCTGCTGTCGGCCGTCGACGCCGAAGTCGGCCGTACGACGGATCCCGTGCGCATGTACATGCGCGAGATGGGTACCGTCGAACTRCTGACCCGCGAAGGCGAAATCGCCATCGCCAAGCGCATCGAGGAAGGCCTCAACCAGGTCCAGACCGCGCTGGCCAGCTTCCCCCTTACCATCCAGCTGCTGCTCGAGGAATACGACCAGCACGTGGAAGGCAAGCGCCGCCTGAGCGAGATCCTGGCTGGCTTCACCGACCTCGAGGAAGCCGCGGACGCCGCCAAGGCTGAAGCCGCCGAGGCCGCCGAAGCCGCCGCCGCCGAAGCCGACGGCGAGGAAGAGGAAGAAGTCGAAGGCGCTGCCGCCGAGGAAGAGGAAGCCGGTCCGACCGGTCCCGATCCGGAAGAAGTGAAGCGTCGCATGGAAGAACTGCGCTCGCTCCACGGCAAGTTCCAGAAGACCGCTCCCAAGGCCGAGATCAACGACAAGAAGCTCGCCAAGATCCGCGAGCAGATGTCGGAAGCCTTCCTCAACCTGAAGCTTCCGTCGGCCCTGATCGACAGCTTCGTGCGCAAGCTGCGTGAAGTGGTGAACGATATCCGTCATCACGAGCGCGTGCTCATGGACATCTTCGTCAAGCAGGTGAAGATGCCGCGTGCGGAGTTCCTGAAGAGCTTCCCGTCCAACGAAGGCAACCTCGAGTGGGCTGCCGAGCTGGGTCGCAAGCGTCAGAAGTGGTCGCCGAACATCAAGAACTACCGTGAAGTGATCGACGGTGAACAGGAGAAGCTCGCCGCTATCGAGCGCACCCTGTACCTGCCGCTGACCGACATCAAGGAAATCAATCGCGCGATGTCCGTCGGCGAGGCGAAAGCCCGTCGCGCCAAGAAGGAAATGGTCGAGGCCAACCTGCGCCTGGTCATCTCCATCGCGAAGAAGTACACCAACCGCGGCCTGCAGTTCCTCGACCTCATCCAGGAAGGCAACATCGGCCTGATGAAGGCCGTGGACAAGTTCGAGTACCGCCGCGGTTACAAGTTCTCGACGTACGCGACGTGGTGGATCCGTCAGGCCATCACCCGCTCGATCGCCGATCAGGCCCGCACCATCCGTATCCCGGTGCACATGATCGAAACGATCAACAAGCTCAACCGCATCTCCCGCCAGATGCTCCAGCAGTTCGGCCGCGAGCCGACGCCGGAAGAACTGGCCAAGGAAATGGAGATGCCGGAAGACAAGATCCGCAAGGTCCTGAAGATCGCGAAGGAACCGATCTCCATGGAAACCCCGATCGGCGACGACGAAGATTCGCATCTTGGCGACTTCATCGAAGACACCAACGCCAGCTCGCCCGTCGAGTCGGCGACCGAAACGGGTCTCATGGAAACCGTGCGCGACGTGCTTGCCGGCCTCACCCCGCGTGAAGCCAAGGTACTGCGCATGCGCTTCGGCATCGACATGAACACGGATCACACGCTGGAAGAAGTCGGCAAGCAGTTCGACGTCACCCGCGAGCGCATTCGTCAGATCGAAGCCAAGGCCCTGCGCAAGCTGCGTCACCCGAGCCGTTCGGAGACGCTGCGCTCGTTCCTCGATATCGATTGATTGGTTGCTGCATTGAGCTAGACGAGAACGCCCGCGCAAGCGGGCGTTTTCTTTTGGTCGCGCAGGTGTTCAGTATCCTGCGCTGTTCGCGTTACGTGAACACACGGCATCACTGAACACGGCGACGTCTGCGGATTTATTTTCCGCGCGATGTCAGAGCGGCCTCCGCCCTCGACACCGCGTCACGAGTTACAACGCCGACACGCAGACCGAGCGGACGTAGCAGCTTCGCCACGGTTTCCAGCGTCGGGCTTTTTATTTCGCGCTCAATGTCCTGCAGCCCACGGGCGGACACGCCGCACAGCTTCGCGTATTCGGCAATGGTGAAGCGAAGCGTCGTGCGAACGAGACGAATGACCTCAGGCACGGGACGCCCGGGGTGCGCATCGATGTCATCCAGCAAGGCTCGCCGCACATCGAGTTCTTCGATCGTCGTCAGTGGCTTGAAGCGCTTGTCCACGCTCAGAGCGCCTCGAGCTGCGCGACGATGTCGTCGATGGAGGCGCGCTGCATGTCCATGATGTCTTTATCGACACCCATCTCCAGGGCTCGCTGGCGTAGGCCGCGCAATGGCTCCACCATCGCCACAAGTGCGCTCGTCAGTAATCGCTCGTCGACATCCGTGGCGACAGCAGCCTGCCTGACCACGCTCGCCCAACGCGGAGAGCCATCGTCGTCGCTTTCCCACCGCATGCGGCGGGCGATGCCGTCGGGGTGCAACATCATCGGGACGAAGTCGAAAAGTGGTGTCAGTCCGACATATCCATCCGCGCGCCGCTGAATCGCCGTGTTGCGCGCGTGATTGTCTTTGTTGCCCAAGGCGATGTTCGCCACATCGCGACGCATGTATTCAATGACATCCCGCTCGCGGTGCGTGCAGACAGCAGCTAGGTGCTGCAAGGCGACATTGTGCGACGGTGCGAGTCCGAACCCGGCCAGACCACAAAGCGACGCAATGCTCTCCTGCGCATGGCGAAGTACTCCGGCTGTCGTTACTTCCCTATCGAATCGGGGAATGAACAACGTTCGGGGATTGCCCCGCATTTTTCCTTGCACGTGCAGCCCGAGATGCCTGGCCAACTCCATGTAGGGCGCTTCGAGCCGGAGAATCGTTGCCAGGGCAGCGCTGGGACCCCTGGAAAACTTGACGAGCCAGTGTGCGGCCGTGTCTTCGTCGGGTAGGGCGTGGTCGAGGTAGAAGAGGCCATCGCGGCCTTCTGCGAGCAGGACCTTAGGCCACTCCCCTTGCACGCCCGAGGATCCGGCGACAAACAAGCCGTGACTGACCAGATGCTCGGTGAAGGCCTCGCCACGTTCGATGACCTCGGCTTCAGTGAAGCCCCGGCGGTCGCGGAGCGCGTGCTCCTTCAAGCGATCAGCCGCTTCGCGTACGCGAAGATTGCCGATGGGGTTGCCCGCACCGGCAAGCAATAAGCGCCAGTCAGCCGATGCTGCTGACGTCTCCGGCATGCCGAGCTGTCGCAGCAGTTCCTGCCTGCCGAAGCCCTGGGGAAGGAGATCGGTGAGAAACGGAGGCCAGGTTTCGCTCCGCATGGATTGCAGCGAGACCGGCAGGTTGACACTTAGGGCTGCCGCATCCGTCCGACCTTCGTTGTCTAGCGCATAGCCCAACCCATACCCGACTTCGGTCCCGGCCTCCCAGCCGCGCTCCTCGGCGCCGAGAAGGCGAAGGGAGGCGACAGCGCGCCAAGCACCATCGAGATATAGATCGAGATTGGCAACATCACTCATATGCATACTCTTGTATCACAACAATGATCATTTGTGATGTTATATATGTCACTTTAGTGTGTATATGTGAAAAAGCAAATTACGGTAGCAGGCGGATCGACCTTGCGCTCTAATCCGCAAAACGGACAGGACGATGGAATGGACAGCTTGTCGACCAAGGACATCGTGGGTGTGATCCTGCTGGGGATCGTCTTCCTAGTGGTCGCCTTCTTCGTGCGGGCAGGCTCGGACTCCCGGCGCCCCCGCGAGAAGTCCTTCAACTGCTGGCGATGCAAAGCGCTGACACCGCATACCCAGCGGACAATCGAAGCGTGGCGAAACGGCAAGACGCGGCTTTTCTGTGGGGCATGTCACGCCCACTGGCTGCAGTCGCATCCGCCACCGGCTAGCCAACCTCGACCGATCAGTGGCGGGTATAGACCACGAAAAAGGTCGAGTCCGGCGGGGGCTCTCGTTGTGCTTGGAGTTGTCGTCGTGATGAGCGTTCTCGGCCGTTCTTGCTCATGACGGAGAGCCCCTGTGCCGAAGAAACGACCAAACCTATCGATGTTGCTAGAAGGCATACGAAAACGCCCGCGAATGCGGGCGTTCTCAATGAAACTGTCACCCACCGCTCAGCGGTGGTGAACCGGACGATGCGCCGGGTAATGATGACGCGGCGGCGGACGGTGATACGGGCGGTGATGCACAGCGCGATGGTGGTAGTAATGGTGATGGACCGGACGATGGTGCACCGGGTGGTGCACGACGACCACGCGATGCGACTGCGCCATCGACAATGCCGGCACGGCCAGGGCCGCAACAGCCAGTGCCACCGAAATGATCAGCTTCTTCATGAAATCCCCTGTGGGTTGAACTGGGTCAAGCATGGAGGGTGACGGCTGAACTGTCGACGTCGGCGCGCTTGGCTTCGTCACGTTTTCTTGGCTTTCCACACGTTTTCTTGGCTTTCCATGTGGGTGCCCGCCCATCGTCGAACGATCCCTCATTGGGTACACTTGGCCACCGCGCGCGGGCCTATAGCTCAATGGTTAGAGCAGAGGACTCATAATCCTTTGGTTCCAGGTTCGAGTCCTGGTGGGCCCACCATTCTTCATGTCGTTCTTCTCCTCGAACTGGTGCAGGAGGCGGGGAACGAGGAATCGGTGACGGGTGTTCATTACTGACAGTTTCTGACACCACGCCGGACTACCTTTGATGGACGCACTCGCTATGCAGTGCCCCACCAAAGGAGAAATGCATGGTTTCGTTGTCACCTGCCGCTATTGATGCGTTCCTCAGCGAAGACGACGATTCATCCGTCGTCATGTTGAATCTCCTCCGGTTCGAGCCAGATGGCGGCCGCGAGAGATACCTTGATTACCTGGCACTGGCTAAGCCGGTCCTGGCCCGGTTTGGTGCAAAGATCCTTTTCGGCGGCGATGGACTCGCTTTGCTTACGACAGGACAAGCGCAGCCATGGGACGCCGTTGTTCTCGTGCAGTACCCCCGCCGGTCCGCCTTTAGGGAAATGGTTGGCGATGCGGAGTATCAGGTCGCGTTCAAGGTGGGTCAGGCCGCCATCGCCGATATCGTGCTGCAACCGTTGAAGCCCATAGACCGTCTTGCATGACTTCCGATGGTCGGACTGATGATCTGGATTGAAACATCCCTGTCATTCAGCCGACCTACGGTTGACTGCTCGACAGGCAATCAACGGTAACTCCCATGGATCATTCCCGACGCCGTTTCCTGGGCGTCGCCGGCGGATTCGCCGGTGCATGCGTCTTCGTCGACACATTCCGCGTAGCTCAGGCGATGAAGTCGCCAATGACGATGCCTATGGCGCAACGGATGGCCATGCCGGGCCTGGCCGCGCCGAACGTGCCGCTGGTGAACCCGGTGACCATGGCGAAGTTCGTCGATGCCCTGCCGGTGCCACCGATCGCCGTGGCCACGGGCACGCGTACCCACGCCGCGTTCGCAAGCCGGCCGTTGCCGTTCTATCGCATGCCGATGCGCGCCTTCAGTGCCAGGGTGCACCGGGATCTGCCGCCGACACCGCAATGGGGATACGCAGGGTCTACGCCGGGTCCCACGATCGTGACGCGTCGTGGCGAGCCGGTGCTGGTGGAATGGGCCAACGAGCTCCCCACCCGGCATTTTCTGCCTATCGATCACAACATTCATGGCGCGGAGACATCCAAACCCGACGTTCGCACGATCACTCACGTGCACGGTGCGCGCGTTTCCGCGCCGAACGACGGTTGGCCTGAAGACTGGTACGTGCCGGGTAAATCGTTGACCGCCCTTTACCCGGGCGACCAGGACGCCACCACCTTGTGGTACCACGATCACGCCATGGGCATCACGCGGTTGAACATCTACGCGGGCCTGTTCGGAAGCTTTCATGTGCACGACGACGACGAGCAAGCCCTCGGGCTACCCTCGGGCGAATTCGATATTCCGCTGATGCTCTACGACCGCCTGCTCGCCAAGAGCGGCAAGCTTTACTACCCGGTGTCCGACGATCCCGAGGCGCCCTGGGTGTCCGAATGCCGCGGCGACGCAGTGCTGTGCAACGGCAAGCTGTATCCGTATCTCGACGTCGAGCCGCATCGCTACCGTTTGCGCCTGATCAACGCGGCCAATACCAGCTTCTTCAACCTGTCGCTGTCACATGGCAAGCCGTTCCAGCAGATTGGCAGCGACCAGGGGCTACTCGCAGCGCCCACCGATCGCCTGAACATCGAGCTGTACCCGGCCGAACGCGCCGAGGTGATCGTCGACTTCAGTGCTTATGCGGGCAAGTCCGTGCAGCTACGCCACCAGGCCGACGGCATCGTCGAGTTCCGCGTTCGCGCCAAGGGTCGCCGCGATACCTCGGTGGTGCCGGCCGCGTTGCGGCCCGTCCAGCGCATCGATCCCTCCACGGCTGTGCAGGACCGCGTGCTTGCACTGGGTGAGCAGGACGATTCGGGCGGCAATCCGATGACGATGCTGCTCGATGGGAAAATGTGGAGCGATCCCATCAGCGAAAAACCGAAGAAGGGTACGGTGGAAACCTGGACCTTCGTCAATGTGACGGGCGATGCGCATCCCATCCACCTGCACCTTGTGCGCTTCCAGATAGTGGAGCGCCGTCCGTTCGATCTCTTCGCGTGGAACGCCCGCAAGGAGCTGAAGTTCACCGGGCCATCGATACCGCCGGCCGCGCATGAAGCCGGCTGGAAAGACACCGTGCGCTGCGACCCCGGGATGGTCACCCGCATCATCACGCGCTTTGACGGCGAGCCAGGCAAATACGTCTGGCACTGCCATTACCTCGAGCACGAAGACAACGAAATGATGCGGCCCTACGAACTGGTTTGAGTCACCGGTTTTTTCTTGCGGTGATAGCGATTGTTCGCAATATGTTGCGTTGACACGTGATCGTCATCACGACCTCACGCATTGTCGCCCGTGTGCCAACGATCCGTCACATGCGGGGTGGAAGCTCAATGCGGTCGACAGGTCATCTACAACCTTAGTCGACAAGCATCAGGGGGAAGACTTCCACTAGGGAGAGATTCACAATGGTTACATGGTTGCGCCGCACACGGCTTTCGCCGCTGTTGCTTGGCGCGCTTTCCGTCGGCCTAGCCGGCGTCGTCAGCGCCCAGGACACCACTCCACCCGATCACGATGCACAGTTCCGCCAGAATGTGCCCGTGGCTCCCTTTAAGAACCAGGCTGGCCTTCCCGGCGGCATCGTCGTACTGCACAAGCCACCCAAGGGCCAGGACAACAGCGACAATACCGCCACCCCGATCAAGCACGTGATCCTGCTGATCGGCGAAAACCGCACGTTCGACCATGTCTATGGCACCTACACGGCGCCGAAGGGGCAGTCGGTGGACAACCTGCTGTCCAAGGGCATCGTCAATGCCGACGGCACGCCGGGTCCGCACGTGGACCTTGCCACGCAGTTCATGGCCTCGAGCACCGGCAAGTACGACATGTCGCCGAAGAAGGCCGGCAAGTACAAGACGCTTCCGCAGATGAACACCGGTGGCGCACCCACCGCGGCACCCTTCGCTTCTGCGGCGCAGGCGCAATCCATTGAGCCAGCCCTGCCCGATGGCAGCTACGACATGCTCGCTGCCGGTGGCACGGGCCTGCCCAACGGCGTGGTCGATACCCGTTTCCCGGCCAAGCTCGCCAACGCGCCGGTGGATATGCATGCGTCGATCAGCTACGACGCCTATGCCAACAGCCCCGTGCATCGTTTCTTCCAGATGTGGCAGCAGCTCGATTGCGACACCAAGGTAGCCACCGCGGCCAATCCCAGCGGTTGCCGCAACGACCTGTTTCCCTGGGTCGAAACCACGATGGGCGCGGGCAACAACGGCGCTCCGCTGCCGGCGAACTTCAACGACCAGAGCACCGGTGAAGGCTCGACCGCCATGCAGTTCATGAACATGGCCCAGGGCGATGCGCCTTACTTCAAGAAACTGGCCCAGACGTATGCGCTGAGCGACAACTTCCACCAGTCGGTGATGGGCGGCACGGGTGCCAACCACATCATGCTCGGCTTCGGTACCTTGATCTACTACGCCGACGCCAACGGCAACCCGGCCACCCCGCCGGAAAACCAGATCGAGAACCCTGACGCGCAGTTCGGTACCAACAACTGGTGGGTGCAGGACGGCTACGGTGGTGGTTCGTACGTCAATTGCGCCGACGAAAGCCAGCCGGGCGTGAAGCAGATCAAGAACTACCTTCGCTCGCTGCCATACCTGACGTTCAAGGGTACGGACTGCAAGGCCAAGGCCTACTACCTGGTGAACAACTACAACCCCGGCTACATGGGTGATGGCACGCCGGCTCCGCTGGGCGCCGACCAGTTCACCATCCCGCCGACCACGCAGGAGAACCTGGCTCTACTGCTGGAGAAGCACAAGGTGTCCTGGAAGTACTACGGTGAAGGCTTTGGTGGCGGCAAGGAAGACGGCGAAGCCGGCACCTTCTGCAACATCTGCGATCCGTTCCTGTACTCCACCCAGGTCATGACCAACCCGGAACTGCGCGCCAAGAACCAGGACATCAACGATCTGTACGACGACATCCAGAACAACACGCTGCCGGCCGTTTCCATCGCCAAGCCGGACGGCATCCTCGATGGCCATCCGGCCTCGTCGAAGCTGGACCTGTTCGAGGGCTACGTGCAGAAGATCGTCGAAATGGCCAAGGCCAACCCGAAGGTGTGGGACGACACCGTCATCATGGTGACCTTCGATGAAGGTGGTGGCTACTACGATTCGGGCTACATCCAGCCGATCGACTTCTTCGGCGACGGCACGCGCATCCCGCTGCTGGTGGTGTCGAAGTTCTCCCAGGGCGGCAAGGTCGTGCACACGTACTACGACCATGTCTCGTTCGACAAATTCGTCGAGGCCAACTGGAACCTGAAGGATCAGATCTCTGCCCGCAGCCGCGACAACCTGCCTAACCCGGTGTCGTTCAGAGAGAACCCGTATGTGCCGGTGAACGCGCCGGCCATCGGCAACCTCATGGACATGTTCAACTTCACCCGGAAGGATGTCAGCGATACCACCGCGATCGCCGACTGATCGCTCACGGTTAGCCCGATACCGACCCTGCCCGCGGAAGCGGGCAGGGTTTTCGTGTTCGCAAGGAGTCAGATGATGATGAAGCTTTCCCTGCACCGATGGGCCGCTTTCGCCGCGTGTGCGCTGGCCATGGCGGCAGTCACACCTGTCCATGCCGATCCCGGCGACTTCGGCGCCATGCCCGGACTGTGGAAGATCCTGGTGCGGCACGTGACCAACGGCAAGGCAGGTGCACCGGAAGTGCATTGGCATTGCGTCGACGAAGGTGCGGATCCCTGGACTACGTTCGCCGCGTGGACACCCGCGGAGGGCGACTGCACCGCCACGGACAAGCAACGTCACAGTACCTCGTTGGCGTGGAAGCTCACCTGCAAGTCGGCCACGCCGGCGTCGGCGCATGTGGATTTCGACAGCGCCAAACACTACACAGGGAGCGTCACGACTGACGGTCGCGGCGAGGTTACGCAGGTAGAGGGCAATCGGTATGCTGCCTGCACCAGTCCGCAAGACTGATGCGACAGCAGCGGGAAACGGACCTTACCTAAACTGCTCGAAATCCACCGACTCTTTCACGAACTGCCCCGTGGCGAGCAATGCGCGCTCGACATCGGCAATCACCACCTCGTTGTTGTCTTTCGACAACACAAAGAGCGCCCAAATATCATCGTCTATCTCGTAGTTTCCGCCCGGATAGGTCCAGTAACTAAAGTAGCGGTCATGAGCCCATGCCACCCGTGGATCGTCGAGGCCTTTGGGGTGAGGCCCGGCAGTTGCGCCTAACGCATCACGCAAGATCGCAGACACGCATGGAAATCCCTCTTTTCGATGGTCGTCCAGCACCTCAACCAGTAGCTCGCTGCCGTGATAGATCGGGCGAACTCTAAATCGGATGGGGTTAGCCATGACGGGAACAATCACAAGTGAACCTTCGATAGGCCCCTCACCACCTTGATCGCATGCTTGGCATCGTGCACCGGTGCCGAGTTCCCACAGTTGTCTACAAAGGCTTCCGGGATGCGTTCTTGCCCAGCCATCTCGGCCATCCCGGATTGGCTGACAAACAGCAGATAGCTTTTACCGGTGTCCATGGGAAACCTAGCAGATGTGTTCTCCGACGACAGACGGATAGTCTCTTGTGGCTTTCCTTTGAAGGTCTCCAGAACCTTGATCGTGTAGATCGTCCACTCGTATCCCTCCGGATCATCCGGGGTGGAAATAGTGCGCTCATCCAGGACCCGTCCGGTGATCACCGTGGGGGCCTCCTTGAACTCGGCCGCCACCGACGGGTTTCGATAGATAGCCGTCGGTCCCGCGCCGGACTCCCAGCACGTTGCCTGGGAAGCCGGTGAGATCGCGACCGTGGCCAGCGCAAGGCCGAAGCAGGCAACTCGTGTGAACTGGCCCATTGATCCTCCTTGGATCTATCGGTTACGTCGGTGACCTTCGTCAGTTCACCAACTGCCCATACCGTTCCGCCAGACTGATCGTCGCCGTCATACCCGCATTGAACTCCAGAAAGTCGGCCTCGATGCCGTCACTGAAGATCACGCCGTATCCCGCCATTTGCGAGACGAGCCGCAACGGCTGTTGGCGAGTCACCTGCCCGAACACCATCTCGACCTGGGTCACCCGACTGGGAAACGGCTCGCGTACGGTGAACTGCAGATGGTCGGCATCCCACGCAAACCCATGCTCGCGCAGGGCCTGTACGGAATCTTCCAGATCGTGCCCCACGATGCCGGCGGCACCCGCCAGCAAGCTCTGGAACCACCCTGTCGAGCCCAGTCCCGTCGACACGATCAGGCCACTCGACGAATGGGTTTCCGACCGATCGCCCTGCTGGATCTGGTAACGCGCAGACACGTGCGACCGCGGACCGATGAAGAGGTCGTTGACCGCATGGAGCTCCTGCCCGTCACTCAAGGCCGCTCGCGCCATCGTGACGCGATTCAGCGGCCGCTTCCTGGCGATCGCTTCGGGCGCGATAGCCGCGAGGTCTTTAGCCTCGAACGGAAGCAGCACACCATCCCATCGTGCGGGATCCGGATTAACCCCGATGACCGGCTGCGCGCCCTTCAGGTACTTCAGCGTGTTTGCAACCAGGCCATCCTGCCCCAGTACGACGACCAGGGCATCCGGTGCAAAGAGGTAGTTGGAGAGAAATCCGCGATCCAGCCGCTGGACCCGTCCAAAGCGAGACAGGGTCGCTTCGGACGTCTGTACCGCGTCCATATACACGCGGTGCTCGGCCTCATAGTCCGAGAAGTCGGCACCCAGATGCTCGACATAGAAGCGCGCCTGCTCGATCGTATTGAAGCGCACGATCAATTCTTCCAGCCGCGTCTTGCGAGTCACCAGCACGATCCGCTGGTTCAGCGCATCCATCGCGTCAGGCCTTGGCCGGTGACTTGGCTCGCGGTTGTGTCAGTTGCTGCAACAGGTCGGGCGAGATGTTGAGTTCGCCGATCCGTCCAGCGCCGTCAGCCAGCCCCTGAAAGGCCTGCGCGATCAGCACGCTGGGATCGGCCTGCCCGACCATGAGGACCTGCAGTACCTTCGGGTCGATGCCCTGGACCGCCTTCATGGTCGCCGCCACGGCGTAAGCCTTGGCATCGGCTTCGGTCTGCGCGTTCTCGGCGCGCAGTAAGGTCAGGCTCTTGTTCTTGTCTTCCAGGGCGATGCGACCCGCCAGCTCCTGGTCCTGGATCGCCTGGCGCTTGGCCAGCACCGCCTGCTCGGCTTCCAGTTGCGTCTCGCGGATCTGGCGCTTCTTGGTCTCCACCGCGATCTCGGTATTGAGCTCGTTCTCCTTGACGGCGCGCTCCTGCTCGATCGCAGCATTGCGGCGCACGTAGGTCGCATCGTCGGCTTGTTTCAGAATCTGCTCGCGAACCTGGGCCTCGAGCGCACGTGCCGTTTCCGGATTCGGCTTCACCGCCAGCACCGACAGGTTGACCAGTTCGAGCCCGAGGCTGGCGAGGCCGTCGGCGCTTTGCAGGCCCTGGCGCACCACCTGGACTAGGTGATCGGAACCACGCAACAGCTCCTGAAGCGTCTGCCCCTGCAGCACCGAGCGCAATTTCACCTGCACGGCGTTGACCACCCGCTGCGGCAGCTTGGTCCGGTCCTCCGATGCATAGCTGCCATCGGCCTTGAGCGTGAAGTTCATGAGGCTGGCAAGCGTGGTTGGTGCGGACACTCGATAGGTGACCTGCCCCTGCACGGTCACGACCTGGAAGTCGCTGCTGACCTCCTGGAACATGAAGGGAACATCCACGCTCTCCAGCGGGATCGAGACCAGCGTGGCGCTAGGCGCGAAGTACCAAAAGGTGAGGCCCGTGCCCTCGCGTACGGCCACGCCATTCTTGTACTGGATGACGTAGGTGCTGGGACTGGCTTTGACGTAACGATAACCGAACATGATCGTGCCTCCTGGCGAGATGTATGCCCCGGTCTTCCGACGCCGCCCCCCATGAGAGGCGCCGGGCTTGGGAGTCCGGCGGCAACTCTATCGACTTCGATGGCGCTTGTCTCTCGATCAGTCGCCGTGGTCCGATGCGGCTAATGCAGCCCTCATGTCCTTCAGCCACATCCTCAGTCGCTCGACATCGTCGAACGCGCGCAGGTCGTTCTCGAAGACCCGGATGCTTTCGCGGATGTGGGTCATGTTCGTGATGAGCGCCCGCTTGACCGTCTTGGCAGACACGGCCGATGCGGGGCTCATGCCGAACCGCCGTCGGTAATCCGACTCGATCTCCGCGAGCTCCTGATCCAGCCCGTTGAGTTGTTCCTTGAGGATCGAATTCCAGTGCCTGAGCCGGTCCTCGCTGAGGTTCTCCAGTGCGGCCTGGTCGATATGTTCCAGCTCCAGCTGAAGTTCCAGAAGATCGAGCAGGCTCTTGCTGGCGTACGCCTGGTTCACCCGCTGCATCAAGGCGGCCTTTCGTTGCTGCTCGACGGGATCGCGCTCACGATCCGGATGAAGTGCGCTAGCGAGCTTGCGATAGACCTCGCGGATCGACAGATGGATCTCAGCCTGCTCGACCCGTACCCGCTCCTCGGACGCGTTGCGCTTGGGCGTCTTCTTTCGCTTCGCGTGGTGAGCTTCGCGCGCCTCGCGACGGAGGCGTTCTCGCGCCTCCTCCTGGTCCAGCTGCTCCTGTATGTGCCGGAGCACGTCGTCGGGCGAACCGGGCACTGCCTCGTCAGGGACGTCCATGCCGGACGTCGCCGGCACCTCGTCGCGCGCCTTTGCCGGGATGACTACCTGGGTTTCGGCGGCTGATCCATTGTAACGCCGATAGATCTCCGCGATGCCCGGATCGGAAACGGACGAAAGCACGTCGGCGGCGAACTGGCTGATCAGTTCGGCGATCGTCTGGCGCTCGGCCTTGGAGATACTCCTGATGTCGTGCGACTGATCGAGGCGATGGATCAGCCGCATGCGCACGGCATCGTAACCCTGCCAGAGCGGGACGAACTCGTCGTTGTACTTGCGACGGAACACCGTGTCGAACGCCTCCCACTCAGCCAACGCGGCGCGCCGCTTCTCTATGTTGCCGATCAGCGCGTTGAAGGATGTCTGGCCTTTGGACGCAAGCGGCGCGATACCGTTTTCACTCGTACCGATGGCGCTGAGGATTTTTTTCGCCATCGAACGCGTCTCATACGGAGCCAGAGGACCTGCGGCGCCATTTTACGTCAGATCGTTCGCGGGGCATGGCTTCGCCTGTACAGACGTCGCAGTCAGCACCTTAAGCTTCGATTCTCAGCAATTGCCTGATACGTCGCGCTTCCGCCACGCGTGACTCTGGCGGCGGGCGCATGGCCGTCGCGTCGGCCAGCCATCGTCCCGGCCTGGGTTCCCCATGTCGTCAATGGCCGCGCACGACACGACATCGAGGACTCCCATGAAGAACACGATCATCACGGTCGCTCTCATCACTTGCTTTCTGGGCCTGGCCTGCCCCGCCTTCGCAAAGAACGGCGACCCGGCCCCGAAGGGCTGGTTGCTGGTCCGCAGCGGCGTGGCCAACACCACGGCGAACTACGACAAGGAGGACAGCGACAGCAACGACAAGCTGCAGGGTGTGTCGGTGCTCTGCGCCGATATCACTGAGACCGCCGCCAACGTGCAGAACCTCATCAACACCGATGGCACGCGGGTGTGGGGCGTCAACCGCGGCCTTACCCGGGCGTCCACGGTAATCAATCTTAAGGGTAGCGTGGTCATCGACGCCATGCCGAACAATCCCAACCACTGCCTTATCAACGGCCTTACGGTGTCGCAGATCAAGGGCATCTGGCACTGACCCGTCATGGCGCGAGCGCCCTGGTCGAACCCTCCCCTGCGTGCAGGGGAGGTTTGCGTCTAGTCGACGCGCGCCTGCGGGCGCGTTCCGCTCAACCAGCGCTGCGCGCGGCGAATCCAACCCGCGGCAAGGTCCGGATCCCACACGAACGTCGCCACGCTCTCCGCCGGCATAACGTACTCGAAGCCGTTGCGTCCATCGGTTACCGATAGCCGGCGTTCGTCTTTATTGAGGTTCACCACCACCAGGACGAGCGAGCCATCTGACTCGTTCTGAAAAGCGACATTGGCGACGCCCCTGTCGTCGACATCGGTATCGTTGGAATTCACCCGGAACGCACCCGGCTCGACGAAACGACTGAAGTGCGCGAGCGCGTAGTACTCGTCGTTGCGGGTCACCTCGCCCGTTTCCGAATCGATGGTGACAACACCGCGGCAACGCGAGCACCCACCGAAATGCGGACCGTGGTTCTCGTCCAGCGCAAGGTTCCAGTAGACCACGCCACGAGCCCACTGACGGATGCCGGTGACCAGCAGGTTTCGTGAGAACCACAGCAGTTCGCCGTTGACCGAGAGCGGCCAATCACCGCCGGTGCATTCCGTGATGTAAGCATCTTTATCCGGGTGGGCACGATGGACGCGGCCCTGCTCATGCTGGCTGCCGCCATAGCAATGCCATGCCACGCCGTCGATGTAGCGCGCGGCATCGGGGTCGGCCAGTACGGCCAGCGGTTCTTCGACGGGCGTCCAGTTGTGATCCCATTCCAGAATCGCTGTCCTGGGTTTGCGGTCGGCGAGTTTCGGTCCAAGGTACTTCGAGACCACACGCGCCCGGGTCTCGGCTCCCATCGTCATGCCGGGGTAGCTGATCGGTGCGTACGCAGGCTCGTTCTGCAGGGTCAGGGCGAAGATGGGAATGCCGTGACTGCGGTAAGCGTCGAGATACTTGACGAGGTAGTCCGCGTAGACGCCCTCGTACTGCTCAAGCAGTTCGCCACCAAGCAGGTTCTGCGTGGTCCGCATCCACGCCGGTGCGCCCCAAGGCGAAGCGATCGTGAGCATGCCGGGATTGATGGCGAGGACTTCACGCATCATCGGCACCACGTCCTGGAGGTTCGACGCGATGTTGAAATGCTTCAACTGCTGATCGGTCTGCCCGAACGGGATGTCGTCGAGGGTGTAGACATTCAACGAGAAGTCCGACGAACCGATCGTCAGCCGCATCATGTTGAAGTTGAGGTTGGGCGGGGGCCCATACAACTCGCGCAGCAATGCCTGGCGCTCGGACGCACTCATCTTCGTATGGAGCAGCCACGCCGAGGAATCGGTCATCGCCGCGCCGAAACCGGTGATGGTCTGGTACCGGGTAGCCGGGTCGATGACAATATCGGCCGGCACCGAACCACTGGCGCTCACCGCGATATCGGGCTGCGGCGCCAGCTTCGCGCGGTGATCGGTCGTGCTGAGCCAGACCGCGACGGAAGGCATGATCTGGCGCACTGGAGGAGCGGCTTTTGCGGCCGCTGCCTTGGTTTGCACGTAACGCGGCGCGTAAAGCGCCACCACGGTCAACAGGCAGATAAGCGCAACGAAACCGCCGACCACTCGACGGGACCCTGGGCTCCGCTCATCCATGGCGGTCGCAAATCCTTTCGCTCGTGGTACGGCTCACCTGGCTCACTACGCTTCCGACGTTTTCCCGCGTTAATTCAGCATAGCGAACCTGGCCAGCGGCCGATAGGACCCAACCATCCAAGGCGGATCAGTCACTCAGTCGTCGAGCCCTCGTCCGATAAGACGACCGAGCGGCTTCGACAGCGCCACGATGAGGACGCCCAGAACGACGTAGCCGATGCTCGCGCCTGTCATGCTCGCCGGGCGGCGCTGCACGTCGATACCAAGGGCGAACTCCACGGCGTATAGGCCCCACGCGAAGGCGATGAAAGCAATCCAGAGGGTTCCCACCAACCGAAGGATGAAGACAGCAGTCTTTTGATACGTCATCGCGAGCCCTTCCTTAGATTTACTGATGGATTAATTCCGGCGACGTGGATGAGCACGATCGCCAGAATAGTCCGATCTGACGATTCAGACCGCTCCAATTTCCATTTTAGACTAGGTGGCGGGCAACCCTATCCACGCCGACAAAGGCAATGGAGCATCTTTTTCGCCGTTTAACTCGACGCCGCCTGGGTAGCCCCTACAGACAACTCAAGGTTGTTTTGCTACGGTCAAGTCGTTGCCTGCGTCATCGCTGACTGTGCTGCGCAGGCAACCGTCGCTTCATGCGGTGAAGAAGCGCGAGCCAGAGGTGCGACAACACCCCTGACCCGCTAACCAAAACCAACTAAAAGAGAGTTGATATGGCTGCGTCACATCATACGGCACCTGCTCGCCCGTCGAATCCCCTCGGCGACACCCCCACCGGTTACCGAGCCGTCTGCCCTCTCCGCAGACACGGTTGACGAACCGCGGCGGCAGCCGTTTTCTTCAGAAGTTTCTTGGCCGTGCTATCCGGCGCGTCGCTCTGTGGGCGGCGGAAACGACCTGACGTCGCGACCCACTTCATCGAACCACGCCGCTCGGCGCCCGGACGTGGGCCGCCGTTGAACCCGCGAGTCCGTCTGATCAGTCAGTCCGTTTGATCCGCGGCACGTCATGCCCGCATGGCGTGCCGCACCTCGACGTAACGCGGCGTCATCCAAGGAAACGATCATGACCCTATCCGCGCAAGACATCGATCCTGATACCTCCGTACACGACCTCCTGAACGAGGCGACGGAGTGGATGCAGTACGCCAGCGGCGTCGCCGGCTGTCTCGCCGAACTGGTCCACGAATCGGACACGGTCGACTGCCGCCGCATGGCGCTCGCTCTCGAAGCGATCGGCGCGATGGCGCGCATGGGCACACAATGCGCGTCACAGGCGCACACGAAGATGCATTGGGAGCAACAACGCACCTAGGCGATCATCGATTCGCTATCAAACGCGCACGACATCCGGCAGGGTGTACGCGCCACTGGCGATCTCGTCCGTGGGGACATAGGCGCGAATGAGCAACGCAAACTTCCCGTCCGGCGCAGGTAGCCAGTTCTTCCGCGCGACAGGGTCTTCCGGCGGAGCGAACGACAGGTGCAACGTGAGCGATCCGTCCGGCGCGACGTCGACTTCCTTCGCGTCCAGCGCCGCCGTACCGATGTTGGTCCGGCCGCCGTCCGGATGGGCAAGCATGTAGTAATCCTCGTCGTACATCGTCAACGACCAGAAGCCGCCGCGCGATCGATCGACAGCGGGCAACCCATCCTTGGGAAACGTCAGTGTGTAGTGGTAGCGACCCTCGAGCAGCTGCCCTTTCGCATCGGTGCCACGGATGAAGTAGATCGCTTCGTGAAAGTCGTTGACGTAGATGTAGATGACCGCCGCCTGCGCACGGCCGTACCAGTCGGCGCCCCACGCTCCTGCGTTGCGTTGGCGCTGCCAGCCATTTCCCGTGTCGACGCCGGTCTGGTAGTAACGCGCGCCTTCCTGCAGTTCCGCATCGGCGGCCAGCGCCACGTGATCGATGAGGCCTTTCAGTTCGCTGCTGGTTCGACGCAACGCTAGCAAGGCACGCGCCTGGGCAGCCATCGGCGTGTCATCGGCACTCACCTTCGGGCTCGCATCCAGCGCCTTCTCGAGGTCGTCCCAGAACGTCGCGGCGTTCACCGGTCGAACACGGAGAAGGTCCGGATCAGCCGTCACCATCTCGCGTGTCAGCCCGGGCGGAAAGACCGCGTTGCGCGCGCTCGCTTCGCAATCGAAGACGAGCGGACCGCGGTGATCGTTTCGCAGCGGGACGATGCCGATCTGGTTGAGGATGCTGCGTGCAAGTGCCATGTCCTGTGCGCCGTGGCCCGCGAAGCTCCGGCCGAAGACTCCCGCGATATGAGTTGGCGAGTGCAACACCTCGACGAAACCCTCGGGCTTTTGCCCCTCCCAATCGGGCCCGACCAAGAGGTACTTGCCGCCGGGCGTATGGGACGCCGAACCCAACTGGTGGATAACGGTGGTGAACAGGTCGACGATCTGGATCGTCCAGTAATGACCCGCGGGAACGTTGTCCGGCGTCTGGATCACCACGGCATCCTCTGCGAGGTCCGCGAAACCTGCGCCGTAAATCGTGTCGCGGTTCGGCGTCACGACCTTGCGTTGAGCCGACGCCATGAGATCGTCCAGGTAGCCCATGGTGTTCTTGGGCGCGCCGGGAAACAGACCCATCGTTGCTCCCGGGCCATCCCTCATGATCGCCCACGAGCTGGTCCGCCCGAACGTGTTGACCGCCGGATAGCCCCAGTAATAAACGATGCGTGCGAGCGACTCGATATAGCTTTCCGCCGCGAGCCCCGCAGCGACACCGGCACCGTTGTTCAAACCGGGGTGGGCGGGAATCAAGGATTGCGACAGGTACTCGGTGCTTTGGGTTGCCATGGCGACGGCCGAAGAAAAGAGTCAGGCCTCCAGCCTGGAACCGACGAGGGCGCTCGGAAACGGTAGATCCCTGAGTACCTGGCCCGCAAAACTACTGGGGCACACCGTTGGCGTTGGCGTAACCAGTGCGCAGGCGAATCGCGTCGAGCAGCACCCTTACCCTGGGCACCAGGGTTCGGCCACCCGATGTCACAAGATTCACCTGTAGAGGCTCGGGCCTGAGCGTCGGCATGAGTTCGACCAGGCGCCCGGTGGCCAAAGCCTCCTTCGCCATGAACTGCGGCACCTGCGCTAGCCCGCCATCGGCGAGCATCGCATCGACCAACGACTCGCCGTGGCTCAGCCACATCCGCGGCGTGAACGTCGGCGTGACGGTTTCGCCGTCCACGCGAAACTCGAGGGGACGATCCCTTCCGCTTCCCGGCATGCGAAAGGCGATGACGTCGTGACCCGCGACCTCGGCCGGCGTTGTCGGTGTGCCGCGTTGCGCGAGGTACCTCGGGCTCGCGCACAGCACGAGGGGCTGGCGATCGATCTCCCTGGCGATGAGGCTCGAATCGGGTAGCTTGCCGAAGCGAAGCGTGCCATCGAGACCGTCCCTCGCAAGATCGACACGCTCGTCGCTCAAGCGAAGGTCCGCGCGAAGTTTCGGATGCCGCGCGAGCAACTGCCCAATCACCGGTATCACCACCTTGCCGCCATAACCGATGGGTGCGCTGATGCGCAGGATGCCGGTCGGTTCGCTGGAACGGACGTCCGTCATTTCCTCGAGCTCGGTGACCTGCGCCAGCACGTCGCTGCATCGGCGGAACAGCTCCTCGCCATCCGCGGTGAGCTGGACCGATCGCGTGGTGCGGACGAACAGGCGGACACCCATCCGGGTTTCGAGCCGGGCCACGCTTTTCGCCACACTCGAAGGGGCGACCCCGAGCTCGCGCGATGCCTGGGCGAAGCTGAGACGCCTGGCAACGGCTGCGAATGCCACGAATTGAGTCAGATTGACAGTCATTGACGACATGATGCCACGAGTATCGTGACCCCGACGATACTTATCCGACCCGGCCCACCGCCCCATCCTTGGGATTCCCCTCCCTCAAGGAAGCACCTTTATGTCCCTGCTACCTGCCGATACCGTGATCTTCACCGGCTCGCGCGTACGCGAGCTGATCGCCGGCTGCGAAACCGGTGGCCGGTTCTGCATGCTCGAGTTCACCAGCCCCGCGGGGCGAGGCACACCCACACACATGCACGAGCGGGAGACCGAATCGGTCCATCTTCTTTCCGGCGAACTCACGGTGACCGTCGGCGAAGAGACCTTTCATCTCTCGCCGGGCGACTCCATGGTGTTGCAACCGAACCAGCCTCACCGCCTCGTCACGGGTGAAAGCGAAGATGCCCGCTACATCGTCGTCTGTGCGCCAGCAGGCTTCGAGGACTTCGTAGCTTCTTGCGTCACGGACGATGACGGTGTGTGGCCACCCGCACCGCCGTCGAAGAACGACATCGACAAGCTGCTTGGCCATGCGCCACGCTTCGGCATTACGATCTTCCCTCCGGCCAAGGGACCCACCGCTTAAGGAACACGCCAACGCATGAAGCCGCGCAATGCCATCTGGATCGCCACCCTGATCGCGGTGGCGTTGATCGGCAGCGGCGTCGCCTTGCGCTGGCGAGCCAGCAGGACGCCACCGATCGTCCTGGTGAAGCTCGACGGCGCCGCGACCCGCCCCGTGTCGGGTCGCCTGCTGGTCTTCGCCACGCCGGCCAAGGCGGCGCGGGCGCAGGCGAAGGGTGGCAAGGTCACCCAGGTGGATGCGGATCCGTGGCATCCGAAACGCACCGCCGTCGCGGCGCGGGAGATCTTCCGGCTGGCTCCCGGGCAGATCACCGAGATCGATACCGATGCCATCGCTTTTCCGACGGGCTTCTCGGATCTGCCACCAGGCGAGTACCTGCTGCAGGCCGTGCTAGACAAGGATCATGACTACAACTACTACGGCCGCGATGCGGGTGACCTGGTCAGTCCCGTGGTGAGCGTACGGCTGCCCTTGATCATTCCGCCGACGCTGCCGCTGGTGCAAATGCGCGCCGACCCCGATCCCTGGGTGCTGGATTGGGAGACGCCGGACATCCAGGCCGATGCACAGGCCGCGCGCCGCAGCACGCAATCGCTCGACGTCATCAGCCCACTGTTGTCGAGCTTCACCGGCCGGAGCATTCACATGCGCGGCTGGGTGCTGCTGCCACCGGGCTACGACAAGGGCGACGTCGCGCGTTACCCGACGGTGTACTACACGCATGCCTATGGTGGCGACAAGGACAGCCTCGTCGACGATCTCGTCATCGTGCACCTGGCGACGAGCAAGGGCGAGATGCCGCCGATGATCTGGGTCTTCCTGGACCAGTCCGGCGCGACCGGAACGAACGAGTTCGCCAACTCGGTGAACAACGGCCCTTGGGGCGACGCGCTCACGCAGGAACTCATTCCACAACTCGAAGCGAAATACCGCATGGATGCCACGCCTTCGGGCCGCCTGCTTACCGGGCACTCGTCTGGCGGCTGGGCGACGCTGTGGCTGCAGACGAAGTACCCGAAGATCTTCGGCGGTACCTGGTCGACGTCGCCCGATCCCGTGGACTTCCACGACTTCTCCGGCGTGGACATCTACGCGAACAACGCGAACTTCTACCGGCGTCCGGATGGACAGCCGTGGCCGATCAGCCGCGTGCATTTCCACGGTGAAGGCACCTTCGAGGATGCGGCGCGACTGGAACGTGTGCTCGGGCCTTACGGCGGACAGGTGTCGTCGTACGAGTGGGTGTTCTCGCCGCGCAATCTCGACGGCACACCGATGCTCCTGTTCGATCGCTACTCGGGCCAGATCGATCCGCAGGTCCAGACGTACTGGATCGAGCACTACGATATCTCGCGCTACATCCGCCTGAACTGGCCGACGCTTCAACCCGATCTCGACGGCAAGATCCACATCGCCGTGGGCACGGAAGACAGCTGGTACCTCGACGGCGCGGTGCACAAGCTGAAGACCGTACTCGATGAGCTGCACGCGACATCGGACATCCGCTTCGTGCCCAACAAGGCGCATATGGATCTCTACGCGAAGGGCGACGACCCGAATGCGCTACTCAAGGAAATGAGTCGGGAGATGTACAAGGTGGCGCGTCCCGACGAGGCGACGGCAGACCCGAAGCAGGCCATCGAGGCAAAGTAACGGGCTTCGGGCGGGGCGCGCGTCAGTCGCCGCGCGTTCGCGCCTTTTTTGCCCGGGGCCGCTTGCCGATCGTCGCCGCCTGCGGCACGTCGCGCGGTGCTGCCGGGCCACTGTGGCCCAGTTGCTCCAGTGAGGAGAGATCGTCGACGTACGAGACGAAATGCTGCAGGTAACCCGGCGACAGGTCGCGCATCAGTGCGATCGACCGATGCACGAGAGCGCTGGAGTTGAGCGGACCCGCGTTCTCGGGCGCTTCCTGCAAGGACTGCCTCAACTGGCTCTCCGTGCGCATGCGCGACCAGGTCTTCTGGAACTCGTCGAGGACCGGCAGCACCGGATAAGACGACGAACGCGCCACCAGTTCGTCCACGAGACGGCCGAGTGGACCGCGCTCAGGGCGCATGAGGTGTCGCCGCGGCAGAAGAAGGCTTCGGGATCGGCGCAATCTCCACGCGACGGTTCTTCGCACGCCCTTCCTCACTGTCGTTCGCACCGACCGGCTGCTCCGAGCCAAAGGCTGCCGCAAAGACCGATGGCGCGGGGACGCCTTCGGCGATCAGGGCGCGCGTGACGGTCAGCGCACGCTGGGCCGAAAGCTCCCAGTTGTCGGTGAAGTGACGATTGCTGTCGTGCACCTGCTGGTCGTCGGTGAAGCCACTGACCATGAGGACTTCGTCGCGTGAGGTGAGGTAGTTCGACAGCGGACCGGCCAGGCTCTTCAGCACATCGCGACCTTCGGGCTGCAGCTGATCGGAGTTCAACGCGAACAACACGCTGCCGCGAATACCGATACGACCGTTCACAAGCGTGACGCGACCGGCGGCGAGTGGCGCAGCCAGTGCCTGCTCGAGCGTCATGCGCCGTTGCGCTTCCGCTTGACGCTGCTTCACTTCCTCATCCAGCTGGTGCGACAGCTGCAACTGCATGCCGATTACACCAACGAGAATGAGTACGAAGGCACCGAGCAGCACCGACATGAGATCGCCGAAGGCGGCCCAGATCGGCGCGACCGATTCCCCTTCGAACTCGATGTCGTCGCTCATGCCGTCTCCGCCGTGACGGAGACGCGCTGACGGGCAAGCTGCTGCATCTCCTCGATGATCTGCTTCTGCGAGAGCATGCTGAGATCGACCACCTCGCGCGCCTGCGCGACGTAGTAGGCCAGCTGCTCGTCACTGCGGGCGAGCGAGTTGTCGAGCGCGGTGGCGATGACCTGCAAGCGATCCATCAATGCCTCGTTCGACCGGCCGAACAACTGCACGCCGGCGCCGAAGGTTTCGCCAAGGCTCGCCACATCGCCGGCGCTCGCGGCGACCTGCGCGCCGACGACTTCGAGCTTGCCGGTCTCGGTTTCGATGTGATCGGTGAAGCGGGTGCTCACGCGCTCGAGCAGATCCGCCGACGTGGTCACCAGGGCATCGACCGCCACGCGTTGCTCGGTGGACGCGTGGTTTACCGCGTCGAGCAGGGTCTCCAGCGTGGCGAGCAGACGGCTGCGTTCTTCGAGCATGGCGGTGTCGCGGACCATGCTCTCGGAAAGCTTCTGGCGCAGTTCGGCGACGATTTCAGCGGCGGCCTTCGGTGCTTCTGCTGCCGCGTCGACGAGGCGGGATATCTCGGCGATGGTCTCGCTCGCGTGGGCCTGGGTCTGCGTGGCGATATCGGCCGCCGTGCGGGCCAGCGCGTCGAAGATCTCCTTTTGGCGAGTAGCGCCGTTCTCTCCCGTCTTCTCCCACTGCGTGCTCAGTGCGGCAGCCATCGCGGTAAGCGAGTCGGCCCAGCTCGTCAGTCGTGCCTCGTCGCGCGCCTGCAAATTTGCCTGCAGATCGTCGTGCGAGGCGTGTACGACGCGCACCAGCGAGGAGGCGTGTTCTTCAAGCGCGGCCGAGGCGGCGACCAGTGCCTGCTGGTTGCGCGTCGCGAGGCCTTCATGCGCGGCATCCTGTTTTTCCAGCGCGTCGTTCCATGCGTCGGCGATGGTCCCGGCCGTCGTATCCAGACGCGCAGCCATACCATCGACCAGTGCGACCGAGCGTTGTTCAAAGGTCTCGGCGAAGCGTTCCTGCGACGCGCGCAGGTCCTCCGCCAGCGTTTCGTTCGCGCGCTGCTGCTCGGCGACGGCATCCTTCCAGATCTCCGCGACACGGGCCGTGCTGGTGTCGAACACACTCGTGAGCCCATCGAGCTGCTGCGTCACGGCCGCGGTGACCGTGGCATGCAACGAGGCCGTCTCGCGCGTGAGACCCGCCATGGTCGATTCCATGACCGGCTGGAATGCGGCGCTCGCAGCGCGCGCGCTTTCGGTCACGCTTGCCTTCAGCGACTGCTCGACGGAGGCAGCAAGCTTCGCGTAGATCTCACCCGTCGAGGCATGAAACGCGTCCTGGCTGGTGCGCTGGCGTTCGCTGGCCTCCTGGCTGTACTGCTCGATACGCGCCACCATAGCCTGCAGGCGATCGGCCAGCAGGGGCATCGCTTCGGTCTGCTGCTGCAAGAGCCTGAAGGCTTCTTCGCGCTGGTGCGTCTGCGAATAGATGCGCAGCGTGCTCGCGATCTTTACATCGAGCAGCTGCACGGCTTCCAGCCGCTCGCGGCGGCACAGCGCCGAGAGCAGGCCCAGCATTGCCGACGTGGCGACACCGGCGATCGACGTTCCGAACGCAAAGCCTAGGCCCTTCACCGGCGCGGCCAGCGAACCGCGAATCGCCTGCAGGTCCGTGGCGCTTTCCAGTGCCAGGCCGGTGCCGCGCAGGGTCGCCATCATGCCAAGCAAGGTGCCGAGCATGCCGAGCAGCACCAGCAGACCCACCAGATACGGCGTGAGCGACGGCGCGGGCAAGGCCACGCGCTCACCTTCGACACGCAGGCGCACCGTGTTGCGCAAGCTGGGGTGGAGGCGCTCGAGGAAGCTGCCCAGGCCCGAAGGCGGGACGGAGAGGTCGGCGACCGCGTGCTGGAGCGTGCCCGTGGCCTGGCGATAACGATGCAACTCGAACGCACCCGCGACATAGCAGGCGCCGATCAACAGCGCGACGGCGGCACCGAGCGGGTTCGAGCCGACATAGCCCACGCCGATCCAGCACACGGCGACGAGGCCGACGACGAACACTGCAAGGTTGAGAAAATTTCTGAACATGACTTTCCAGTTAGCTGGCACGAAGCGCTGCGAGCAGGCCTTCGACCGGTTGAAAACGAACGTCCAGTTCGGCGAGCAATACGCTCTGCATGTCTTTGCGGAACACGTCCAGCCACAGCGCGGACGCGTCGGCGAGGGAGCCTTGGGTGCGCTGGCGCAAGCCATCGAAGTACTCACCCAACAGCGTCGGAACCTTGCCCAGGAGGGACTGCTCGCGGGGACTCAGCGCCATCTCCATCACAGCATCCACTTCCGCCAGCCGGGCCAGCTCGGGCGACGCCTGGGCGAGCATGTCGCGCAGGTTGCCGCGAAGGCTGCCCGTGGTCGCCTGGATCTTCCGTTGCAGCGCGATGTAGCGCTGGCGGAGCGGTGCATAGTCGTTCGCGGCATCCAGGGTCGGCATGCCCTGGGCCTGCCGTTGCGCCGAGGTCAGGAAGGCGCGGTCGTTGGCGATGGCCTGGACCAGCGTATCGCGCGCACGCAGGCACTCGTCCTCCACGGACTCCCCGAACGCCGGAATGTCATCGGCCGGCTCGGCGGGCATGCCGTCGAGCGCCGTCGACAAGGCAATAGCCTGCTTCCAGTCGAGCCAGTGGCTCAGCCGGTCCGGAAGGGACGCGCCGGATTGTGGGGCGTCGACGTCGGTGAGGCGTGTCAGCAGGCGAATGAACGCCGGGCCCCGGACCGTCGACCGTAGAGGTGCTGCTTGCACGGTTCTGCCGGTTAAAAGACGACCATTTTACACGCCAAGCCGACCAGACCGTTTCACGAACCTGACCGCCCCGTTCCGGAAAACCGGGAATATCAAGGCATCGTGAGAATGGCGTGCCCGGTGCTCAGGCGCCGCTCGGGCGCGGGTTGGCAGGCCGGCTCCCATGGCCCTCGCGCGGTCGCATCGCGACCCGGACCAGGTAGATCACGATCAGCACGTTGGCGACCAGGATGGCCAGCTTGAGCCAGCTGAAGCGTTCGATGCACTCGTAGATCTCGACCGGGACGAGCGAGCCGGTAGCGATGACGGTGAACCACTCCGCCCAGTACTTCCGCAACCACAGGCCGATGCCCTCGGTGGCGAAGATGGCCGCGTAGACCAGGGCGACGATGCCGACGGCGACGAACTTCGCCGGACCCATGCCTTCGAGCAGATGAACCAGGCTCCAGCGCATGCCGTTGCTTTCGGTCAGCTGCAGGTGCTCCAGCCACTGCACGAGATGCTGGAAGCTTTCCTGCTCGTCCAGCCGGAACGCCGCGATGGCGATGAAAATCAGCCCGATGGTCTTCACGGCCTTGTACACCGCGATGATGCGCAGGCCAGCGGGGTAATGGGGCGTCGCTTCCGGATCGGTCGAGGTGCTTTCAGAGGCCATACGCCGATCTTAGTCGACAAGCAGGTGCATCCGGTACAAGCCATGGTGCTGCCCCAGACATAGCCTCGACACCAGCCGGACTAGCTTGCACCGTCCGCCCCGAGCGCCTCCCGCCCTCCCATCGAGACACCTGCCCATGAGCTACCGACCCGCACCGCGTCGCTCCGTCGTGGCCAACGCCATCTACGGCCTTTTCAACCCGATCCCGTTCGGCTTCTTCGTCGCCGCGCTGATCTTCGACGTCACCTACGCCAAAAGCGGCGAGATCCTCTGGATGAAGGGGGCAGCGTGGCTGATCGTCATCGGCCTGCTCTTCGCGATCATTCCCCGCGTGGTCAACCTCGTGCAGGTGTGGATCACCTCGCGACGCACGACCGTGGCCGCCGAGCGGCTCGACTTCTGGCTGAACCTGATCGCCATCGTCATCGCCGTCATCAACGCCTTCGTGCACAGCCGCGACGCCTACGCCGTGATGCCCGCCGGTGTCTGGTTGTCGGCCCTCACGGTCCTGCTCCTGGCCGTCGCCCATATCGTCATCGCCGCGCAGCCGACCACGCCGGGAAACCTCATCCATGAATAAGACCCTCTACCGACGCGTGTTGGCCATGGCCTGCATCGCTGTCCTCGGCGGCTGCGACGAGAAGGCATCGCTCCAGCCGGACCAGCAGTCTGGCAGCAACCCTCCCATGCCGAAGGCCCAGAGCTTCCTCGTACCGCCCATGCAGGTACCCGACAAGGCCGGCTGGAAGCAGGGCCAGACGCCCACGGTCGCACCCGGGCTGAAGATCGAAGCCATGGCCTCCGGCCTCATGCACCCGCGCCAGCTTTACGTGTTGCCCAACGACGATGTCTTGGTGGTGGAGTCCAACGGGCCCGGCACCGAACCGGTCACCACGCCGAAGCAGCTGATCGCCAGTATGGTCAAGAACCAGTCGGGTAAGGGCGGCAAGGGAGGCAACCGGATCACCCTGCTGCGCAAGAACGCGAGCGGCGGATGGGACAAGCATGTCTTCATCGAGAACCTGAATTCGCCCTTCGGCGTGCAGCTGATCGGCGACACGCTTTACGTCGCCAACACCGACGGCATCGTGAAGTTTCCTTATGTGACCGGCGAGACCGAGATCAAGACGCCCGGCGTCGGCTTTACCGACCTGCCCAACACGATCAACCATCACTGGACCAAGTCGCTGCTGGCCAGCCCCAACGGCACAAAGCTTTACGTCGGCGTCGGTTCGAACAGCAACATCACCGAGAACGGCCTGGCCGTGGAATACCGCCGCGCGGACGTTCTCGAGGTGGATGTCGCCACCGGCGCGAGCCGGATCTACGCCTCAGGACTGCGAAACCCGACCGGCCTGCAATGGGAGCCGACCACCGGAAAGCTCTGGGCAATCGTGAACGAACGCGACGAAATCGGCGCCGACCTCGTGCCCGACTACATGACCTCGGTGCACGAAGGCGCCTTCTACGGCTGGCCCTACAGCTATTACGGCCAGAACGTGGACACCCGCGTCAAACCGCAGCGCCCCGACATGGTCGCCAAGGCGATCAAGCCCGACTACGCGATCGGCTCGCATGTCGCCCCGCTGGGTTTCCTGATGTCGGCCACCAACGCGCTCCCCGCGAGCTTCCAGGGTGGCGCCTTCATCGGTGAGCACGGCAGCTGGGATCGATCGCCGCTGAGCGGCTACGAAGTGGTCTTCGTCGCTTTCAAGGACGGCACGCCGGTCGGCAAGCCGGTGTCCGTCGTCAGTGGCTTCTACTCGAAGGACGAGAAGCAGCTGTTCGGCGCCCCGGTGGGGATCGTGCAGGACAAGGAGGGAGCCATCCTGGTCGCCGACGATGTCGGCGATACCGTGTGGCGGGTCACGGCGGCCCGATAGCAAGGTTGTGGGAGCCGGCTCTTGTGGGAGCCGGCTATGCCGGCGGTGGGGACCGGATCAGCGGGCGTTCTTTTTCTTTTCGTCCTTGGCGGCCTTCTTTTCCTTCATGGTCTTCGCCGGCTTTTTCTTGTCGCTCTTCTTTGAATCCAAGCCCTTGCTCATAACGCCTCCTCGGTCAGGGTTGTCGCGCATGCTGCGCGCCTGGTACGAAGATTACGCCAATCCGCGGTATCGAAGCGCATCGACGAAGAGCGTCAGTGCCGACGAGGTGTGCCGCCGGTTCGGGTAGTAGAGGTGATAACCCGGAAACGGCGTGCACCAGTCCTCGAGCACGGGCACCAGCTCGCCCGCCTCGATGTGCGCGGCAGCCATGTCCTCCGGGACCCAGGCCAGGCCCAGACCGTCCAGCGCCGCGCGCAAGATGTGCGCCGTGCTGTTGAGCGTCAGCTGCCCGTCGACGCGAACCTTGATTTCGCGGCCATCCTTCTCGAACTCCCAGGGAAACAACGTGCCGTAGGTGGGCAAGCGGATGTTGATGCAGTTGTGCGCGGTGAGGTCCTGCGGCATCGCCGGGCGCGGGTGGTCGTCGAAGTACGAGGGCGCCGCGACTACCATCATTCGAAAGTCCGGGCCGACGCGGACCGCGATCATGCCGTTACCCACCTGCTCGCCAAGACGGATACCGAAGTCGTAGCGTTCGGCAACGATGTCGACCAGTTCGTTGTTGGCCGACACTTCCACCTGGATATCCGGGTACAGCGGCAGGAACGTCGCCAGCATCGGCTGGAGCACGGCCTCGACGGCGTGGACCGAGGTGCTGATACGGATCGCCCCGGCGGGTTTCTCGCGGAAAGAACTCAGACCCGTCAGCTCCGTCTCGATATCGTCGAACATCGGGCCAATACGGGTGACCAGTCGTTGCCCCGCTTCCGTCGTCGACACGCTGCGCGTGGTGCGGGCGAGCAGGCGCACCCCGAGACGAGCTTCGAGTTTGCGAATGGTGTGGCTCAGGGCCGACTGGGTGGTGTCCAGTTTCGCGGCCGCGCGGGTAAAGCTTCCTTCTCGGGCGACGGCAAGGAAGGCGACGAGATCGTGGAGATCCTTGCGCATGACACGTGACGCCTGATCATGAGTGATGCCGTGACTTTAGCATTCCGGCTGGTTCGAGGCCGTCAAACGGCCCACCAGAAGCAGCTGCCGTGCCCGCGGCCACCCGATTCATGAATTCTCGCTATGAGAGCAAGCCACATTGCCCAGGTAGTCGCGGGCGAGGTCGACCCCTAGATTGGCTATCTCAACGAGGAAACGACATGCAGACACGCACCCTGGGATCCACCGGTCTCGAAGTCTCCGCCATCGGCCTCGGCTGCATGGGCCTGAGCTTCGGCTACGGCCCCGCGACCGAACGCGACGCGGCCATCGCCCTGATCCGGGCCGCCGTCGAACGCGGCGTGACCTTCTTCGATACTGCCGAGGTCTACGGCCCGTTTACCAACGAGGAAGTCGTCGGCGAAGCGCTCGCCCCGTTCCGCGACAACGTGGTGATCGCGACCAAGTTCGGCTTCGACGTGGGTGGCGTGCAGGGCGCGCTCAACAGCCGCCCCGAACACATCAAGGCTGTCGCCGAAGCCTCGCTGAAGCGCCTGCGAACCGACGTCATCGACCTGTTCTACCAGCACCGTGTCGACCCGTCCGTACCGATCGAGGACGTCGCCGGTGCGGTTAAGGACCTGATCGTCGAGGGCAAGGTGAAGCACTTCGGCCTGTCGGAAGCCGGCGCGCAAACGATTCGTCGCGCGCATGCCGTTCAGCCGGTGGCAGCCCTGCAGAGCGAGTACTCGCTGTTCTGGCGCGAACCGGAAACGGAGATCATCCCGACCCTGGAAGAACTCGGCATCGGCTTCGTGCCGTTCAGCCCCCTGGGCAAGGGCTTCCTGACCGGCAAGATCGATGCAGGCACGAGCTTCGACAGCAAGGATTTCCGCAACAGCGTGCCGCGTTTTACCGCGGAATCGCGCAAGGCCAACCAGGCGCTGGTCGACCTGCTCGGCAGCATTGCAGCAGCGAAGAACGTCACGCCGGCCCAGGTCGCACTGGCGTGGTTGCTGCACCAGAAGCCCTGGATCGTACCGATTCCGGGAACGACCAAGCTGCACCGCCTGGAAGAAAACCTCGGTGCCGCCGACGTCGCGCTGAGCGCCAGCGAGCTCCAGGACATCCACGCGTCGGTGTCGAAGATTTCGCTGCAAGGCGAGCGCTACCCCGCGCACCTGCAAGCCCTCGTCGGGCGCTGAGTTCTACCGCACTGCAGCTTGAGCGCATCCGCCGCCACGCTACACTCGGTGGATCACAGGTGTCCTGTCGTTGCATACGCAGCGAGCAGGGTGAAACGGGAAGCCGGTGCGGATCGCAAGATCCCATGCCGGCGCTGCCCCCGCAACGGTAGGCGAGAACACCCGACGACGTAACCACTGCGCGATGCGCGGGAAGGTGTCGGGGTGGTGCGACATGCACCGCTCGCAAGCCCGGAGACCGGCCTGTGCAGGTGCCCCCAGGGGCGCCTCCTCGGGTGTTGCGGCGGGCAACCGGACGGGCTGATTCGGCGCGGCCACCGGCTGCTCCGTGTCCTCTTGTCTGCTCCGCAGCGCCCCTTTCGCGGGTGAGCGTACGGAGCAGGACCATGAACAAGCTGGACTCAGTGGCGACCGATGTCGCGACCGTTAAATTGCTGATCGACGGCGCCTTCGTCGAATCCCGATCCACCGAATGGCGCGACGTCGTCAATCCCGCGACGCAGGCGGTCCTGGCGCGTGTGCCGTTCGCGACCGCCGACGAGGTAAACGCTGCGGTCGCCGCGGCCGCGCAGGCGTTCAAGAGCTGGCGCAAGACACCCATCGGCGTACGCGCGCGCATCTTCCTGAAGTACCAGCAGCTGATTCGCGAACATATGGGCGACCTCGCCGCCCTGCTCAGCGCCGAGCAGGGCAAGACGCTTCCCGACGCGGAAGGCGACGTGTTCCGCGGCCTGGAAGTAGTCGAGCACGCTGCCGCCATTGGCAACCTGCAACTGGGCGAACTGGCCAACAACGTCGCCGGCGGCGTCGATACCTTTACCCTGCTGCAGCCGATCGGCGTCTGCGCCGGCATCACGCCATTCAATTTTCCCGCCATGATCCCGCTGTGGATGTTCCCGATGGCGATCGCCACCGGCAATACCTTCGTGTTGAAACCGTCCGAGCAGGATCCGATGGTGACGATGCGGCTGGTGGAACTCGCGCTCGAAGCCGGCATCCCGAAGGGCGTTCTCAACGTGATCCACGGCGGTGAAGACGTGGTCAACGCGATCTGCGATCACGCCGATATCAAGGCCGTCTCCTTCGTCGGTTCCACGCGCGTCGGCACCCACGTGTATCACCGCGCCTCGCAGAGCGGCAAGCGCGTGCAGTGCATGATGGGCGCGAAAAACCACGCTGTCGTGCTACCGGATGCGAACAAGGAACAGACGCTCAACGCCCTCGCTGGTGCGGCCTTCGGCGCGGCAGGCCAACGCTGCATGGCGGCATCGACCGCGGTCCTTGTGGGCGACGCACAGAGCTGGATTCCCGACCTCGTGGCCAAGGCGAAGACGCTGAAGGTGGGCGCGGGCCATACAGCCGGTACCGATGTCGGACCACTGATTTCCTGCGCGGCGCGCGAACGTGTCGAGGCCTTCATCGCCTCGGGTGTCGAGCAGGGTGCCATCCTCGAACTCGACGGCCGCAAACCATCGGTGCCTGGCTTTGAAGAGGGGAACTTCGTCGGGCCGACTATCTTCTCGGGCGTGCGGCCGGGCATGCGCATCTACGACGAAGAGATTTTCGGGCCCGTGCTGGTCATCCTGGCCGTCGACTCGCTCGATGAGGCGATCGATCTGGTCAACGCCAATCCGAACGGCAACGGCACGGCGGTGTTCACCCAGTCCGGCGCCGCCGCGCGACGCTTCCAGGAAGACATCGACGTAGGCCAGGTCGGTATCAACGTACCGATTCCCGTGCCGGTGCCGCTGTTCTCGTTCACCGGCTCGCGCGCGTCGAAGCTGGGCGACCTTGGGCCGTACGGTAAGCAGGTCGTCATGTTCTACACCCAGACCAAGACGGTGACGCAGCGCTGGTTCGACGACGACACACTCCACGTCGGCGTCAACACCACCATCAGTCTCAAGTGATGGCCGCGGTCATGGACATCCCAAGGATTCCACCCCCACAGACCGACCTGAGCGACGATCAACTGGCCTTCCGCGATGCAGCGCAGGCGTTCGCCCTCGCCGAACTCGCGCCGCACGCGGCACGCTGGGATGCCGAGAGTGAATTCCCACGCGAGGCGATCGGCAAGGCGGGCGAGCTCGGCTTCTGCGGCCTTTATGTCGACGAGCGGGCCGGCGGTACGGGCCTGACTCGGCTCGATGCGGCGATCGTGTTCGAGGAACTCGCCGCCATCGATCCGTCGACGGCCGCCTTCATCAGCATCCACAACATGGCCACCTGGATGCTTACCGCCCATGCGACGCCGGCAGTACGTGACAGCTGGGGCCCGCTGCTCGCCAGCGGCTCGAAGCTGGCGTCCTACTGTCTCACCGAGCCGGGTGCGGGCTCGGACGCGGGCGCGCTGAAAACCCGTGCCGAGCGCGATGGCGACACGTACGTGCTTAGTGGCAGCAAGGCGTTCATTTCCGGCGCGGGTGCGACGGACATGCTGGTGGTGATGGCGCGTACGGCCGAGGGTGGTGCACGCGGTATCAGCGCGTTCGCCGTGCCTGCCCACCTGCAGGGCATCGGCTATGGGCGCAACGAAGCAAAGCTCGGCTGGCACAGCCAGCCCACGCGAAGCGTGAGCTTCGACGGTGTGCGCATTCCTGCCGACCATAGGCTGGGTAGCGAGGGTGAGGGATTCAAGATCGCCATGAAGGGACTCGACGGCGGCCGCCTGAATATCGCGGCGTGTTCGCTAGGCGCCGCCCAGGGCGCGCTGGATGCGGCCCGGCGCTACATGGGCGAACGCAAACAGTTCGGCAAGAAGCTCGGCGAGTTCCAGGCCCTGCAGTTCAAGCTGGCCGACATGGCGACACAGCTGGTCGCGGCGCGGCAGATGGTACACACGGCCGCACGCAAGCTCGAGGCCGGCAGCAGCGACGCGACCGTGTGGTGCGCGATGGCCAAGCGCTTCGCCACGGACGCCGGCTTCGCCATCTGCAACGACGCCCTGCAGATCCACGGTGGCTACGGCTATATCCGCGAGTACCCCATCGAACGACTGCTGCGTGACTCCCGCGTGCACCAGATCCTCGAGGGCACCAACGAAATCATGCGCGTTATCATCGCGCGTCACCTGCTCAATACCGAAGAGGAACTGCGATGAGCGACACCGCGACGCGCTATACCGGGCTTACGCTGGAGATCGACGGCCACGTGGCCGTCGTCACGCTCTCAAACGCGCCAGCCAACGCCTGGACTCGCGACAGCCTGGTCGCCCTGCGTACCCTCGTCCACGACCTCGATGCCGACCGCGAGATCTATGCCCTGGTGATCACGGGCGAGGGCGAGAAGTTTTTTTCGGCCGGCGCCGACCTCAAGCAGTTCGCCGACGGCGACAAGGCCGTGGCCCGCGAAGCGGCACGTCGCTTCGGTGAGGCGTTCGAAGCCCTCTCCGCCTTCCGGGGCGTGAGCATCGCGGCGATCAACGGCTATGCCATGGGTGGCGGCCTCGAGTGCGCCCTGGCCTGCGACCTGCGCATCGCCGAGGAGCAGGCGCAGATGGCCTTGCCCGAAGCCGGCGTGGGCCTGCTGCCCTGCGCAGGCGGCACGCAGAACCTGGCTCGCCTGGTCGGCGAAGGTTGGGCCAAACGGATGATCATGCTCGGCGAGCGGGTGGATGCAGCGACCGCGCAGCGCATCGGACTGGTCGAAGACGTGGTACCGAAGGGCGAATCGCGTGCTCGCGCGATCGCCTGGGCACTTCAGGCCGGCAAGCAGAGCCCGACCAGCGTCGCGGCCTGCAAGCGCCTGGTCCAGGCCACGCGCACGCAGAGCCACGCCACGGCGCTGGTCAGCGAGCGCGAAGCCTTCGTCGACCTGTTCGATAGCCAGGACCAGAAAGAAGGTGTGCTGGCCTTTCTCGAGAAGCGCGCGCCGACGTGGAAGAACGCATGAGCGACACGACTCTCCCACCGCCGCCCGAAGCACCGGTGCTGTTCGAGGAACGCGTCGCCGACAACGGCAAGCGCATCGGCATCGCGACACTCAACGCCGCGAAGACGCTCAACGGCCTTTCGCTGGAGATGGCACGACTCCTCGACGAACGGCTGCGCGCATGGGCCAGTGACGACGCCATCGCCATGGTGGTGTTGCAAGGCGCGGGCGAGAAGGCATTCTGCGCGGGCGGCGATCTGCACAGCCTGTATCGGTCCATGCGCGACTACCAGGCAAGCGGCGGCACCGACGTGCGCGACAACGCGTATGCCAGTGACTTCTTTTCGGTCGAGTACCGGCTCGACTACCTGATCCATACCTTCCCGAAACCCGTCCTCTGCTGGGGTCATGGCATCGTCATGGGCGGCGGTATCGGCCTGATGGCAGGCGCGAGCCATCGCGTGCTCACCGAACGCGCGCGACTCGCCTTCCCGGAGATCACCATCGGCCTCTATCCGGACGTGGGCGGGAGCTTCCTGCTTCATCGCGTACCGGCGCACGCGGGTGTCTTCCTCGCACTGACCGGCGCACCACTGAACAGCGGCGACGCCATCCATGCAGGTCTCGCCGATGTGCAGCTTCCGGCAGACCGTCGTGACGATCTCGATGCCGCGCTGTTGCTCGCCGCATGGACGGATGACCGGCACGCGAACGCCGACCTGCTCACGAAGGTGTTGGAGGGCTTCGCGGTGCCGGCTACGCCGGGTCCGCTGCAGGGTCATCGTGGCGCGATCGAGGCCGCCTGTGCCCACGACGATCTCGACACCGTAGTGGCGGCTATCCAGGCCATGCCGGGCGACGATCCCTGGCTGGTCACGGCACGACAGACGCTGGAGGCGGGCGCACCGGGGTCGGCACGACTGGCGTTCGCGCTGCAACAGCGCGTTGCGTCTCTTTCGCTGGCGGACACGTTCCGCCTGGAATATGTCGTTTCCCTGCACTGCGCGGCCCATGGCGATTTCGCCGAAGGCATCCGTGCGTTGCTGATCGACAAGGACCGCACGCCGCGCTGGCGTCCGGCCACCCTGACCGAGGCCACGCAGGCCTGGGTCGAGCCCTTCTTCGTCGAACCCTGGAGCGCGGGCGGACATCCGCTGCGCGACCTGGGTAACGACACCGCACCGAGGACGGAACGATGAGCCGCATCGCTTTCATCGGCCTGGGCAACATGGGCGGCCCGATGGCCGCCAACCTGCTCAAGGCCGGGCACACGCTGCATGTTTTCGATCTTTCCGCCGACGCGGTGGCGCAAGCCGTCACCCACGGCGCCACGGCCGCGAACACGGCGATTGACGCCGTGCAAAATGCGGATGTCGTGATTTCCATGCTGCCGGCGAGCCGCCACGTCGAAGGGCTGTACCTCGGCGACGCCGGGCTACTCCGGCACATCGCCGAAGGCGCACTGGTGATCGACTGCAGCACGATCGCCCCGGCGTCCGCGCAGAAGGTGGCTCGCGCCGCTGGCGAGCGTGGCCTCGCGATGATCGATGCGCCCGTGTCCGGCGGCACGGCCGGGGCGGCAGCCGGCACCCTCACCTTCATCGTCGGCGGTGAGCGCGATGCGCTGGAGCGTGCACGACCGTTGTTGGCCAGCATGGGCAAGAACATCTTCCATGTCGGCGCCAACGGCGCGGGCCAGGTGGCCAAGCTGTGCAACAACATGGCGCTCGGCGTCATCATGGCGGTGACCGGCGAAGCGATCGCACTCGGTACGGCGCATGGTTTGGATCCGGCCGTGCTATCGCAGATGATGGCCGTGAGCACCGCGCGCAGCTGGGCCACCGAAGTCTGCAATCCCTGGCCGGGCGTGCTCGAGAACGCGCCCGCCTCGCGCGGTTACACCGGCGGCTTCGGCAACGACCTCATGCTCAAAGACCTCGGGCTCGCCGCCGAAGCGGCGATGGGTGTGGGCGCATCGATTCCGCTGGGCGAACTCGCACGCAATCTCTATGCGATGAACAGCCAGGCCGGCAACGGCGGCCTTGACTTCTCCAGTGTCGTGAAACTTGTGGCGAAGACGCCTTAGGTGGTGGCGAATGAGCCGATTAGCGGATATATTCGGCTCATTATGTGAGCCGAATAGCTTCTTCATTCGGCTCACCCGGCCCGAGAAAGGCGAGATGACCGACCCCCGATGGATCTGGCAACACGCTGACTGGCCTGCCTTTCACTGGCAGGGAGACCGTGTGCCCGCCCTTTTGCGGGCCTGCCAGTTGGCCCAGGGGCGCCTGCTGGGTGCCGTCGGGTCGGCCGGTGCCGAGGCCGGACTCGAAACAGAGCTGGATGCGCTGCTGCAGAACATCATCACGTCATCGGCCATCGAGGGTGAGCAACTCAACGCGGGCTCGGTGCGCTCGTCGCTGGCACGCCGCCTCGGCATCGAGAGCGACGCGGACGGACGCAGCACGCCGCGCAGCGAAGGCCTGGCCGAACTGATGCTGGACGCGACCCAGCATTACAGGCAACCACTAAATCTCGAACGGCTGTTTCAGTGGCACCACTTGCTGTTCCCTGCCCGGGAGTCACTGCTTCCCGTACGAATCCGCGTAGGAGAACTTCGAGGTGACGAGCCGATGCAGGTCGTCTCCGGTCGCCTCGACAGGCCGACCGTTCACTTCGAAGCGCCGCCACGTGACGGCCTCGAGACGCAGGTCGACGCATTCCTTAGGTGGTTCGAATCCAGCGTGCATACGTCGACACTGGACCCGCTCCTGCGTGCCGCCGTCGCGCATTTCTGGTTCGTCACATTGCATCCCTTCGACGACGGCAACGGGCGCCTGACACGCGCGATCACCGATCTGGCACTGGCCCAGGCCGAACATCAAGCGATCCGCTTTTATACGATGTCGGCCAGCATCCTTGCCGATCGTGCGGGCTACTATCACGTACTCGAGCAATGTCAGAAAGGCGATCTCGACATCACGGCATGGGTGTTGTGGTTCCTGCAGACCCTGCTCGATAGCCTGCAGCAGGCGCTGTTGCGTATCGAGCGCGTGCTCGGCAAGGCGCGCTTCTGGCGCGAGCATGGCGACCACGTGCTATCCGCGGAACAGCGCAAGGTGATCAACCGGCTTCTCGATGGTGGCGAACGAGGCTGCGACGGTGGCATTAACGCCTCGCAATACCAGGCCGTGGCCAAGGTATCGAAGGCCACGGCCACGCGTCACCTGGGCGACCTCATGGACAAGGGTCTCCTGCGCAAACTTCCCGGCGGTGGCCGGAGCACGCGCTATGTCGTCGACTGGCCCACGCAGGCCACACGATGATGGCCCAACATTCCTTAAGAACACCGCGCATGGCTAGCTTCGGATCGGCCGTCCGTCTCTGGCTCGGCATGCTGATCGTCGGCGCCATCGCCCTGCTGGCATCCATCCTGCTGGGCGGAGGCGACTCCACCATCGCGGCGTCGTGGCAGGGGCTGGTCTCGTCGGCCGATACGCCGATGCATTCGATCATCTGGGAGCTGCGCCTTCCACGTTCCATCGCGGCCTACGGCGTGGGTGGCCTGTTGGCGATGTCGGGCTGCCTGATGCAGATCCTGGTGCGCAATCCCTTGGCCGATCCCTACACCCTCGGCCTTTCCGGCGGCGCATCGGTCGGCGCCCTGGGCGCCATGCTGGGAGGGTTGGGGGCGGTACTGACGGCGGCAGGCGCGGCGTCGGGTGCGCTACTCGCCTGCCTGGCCGTGTTCGTGCTCGGCCATCGTGACCTGCTTTCGCGGCAACGTGCGGCACAACGTGAGGACTCGACCGACCTGATCCTGATCGGCGTCATGCTGGCCTCAGGCTTCGGTGCCATCGTCAGCATGATGCTGGTGCTGGCCCCGGATAAGAATCTTCGCGGCATGCTGTTCTGGATGATGGGCGACCTCAGCGGCGTGGCCAACCCGTGGCTGCCCGTGATCAGTCTCCTGTTCGGCGTGCTGTGCGTCGTACCGCTGGGGCGACAGCTGAACCTGCTCGGTCGCGGCGAAGAATCCGCCAGTGCGCTTGGCGTTCGCCCCAATGTCGTGAAGTCCGCCATCTTCGTCATCGCTTCGCTGGCGACCGCCGTGGCCGTGACCACGGCAGGCACGGTGGGTTTCGTCGGTCTGGTGGTGCCGCATGCCTTGCGCCGGGTGATCGGAAACGACCAACGCGTGCTCATTCCCGCGTGCGCGATCGGCGGCGGTATCGTCGTGGTCGTCGCCGACACCGTCTCGCGCATCGTGGCCGATCCCATCCAGCTGCCGGTGGGCGCGGTCATGGCGGTGATCGGTGTCCCGACCTTCATGTTCCTGCTGGTGAAACGCCGATGAGCAGCGTGCTCGCCACCGAAGCGGTCAGCCTCTCCGTACGCGAGCGCCTGCTGGTGCGCGAGTTGACCATGCGCGTCGATCCCGGCCAGGTCTGGTGCGTGCTGGGTCCCAACGGCGCCGGCAAGTCGACCCTCCTGCGCACGCTGGCCGGCTTGCGCGAGCCGGACCAGGGCCGCGTGACCCTGGGTGAGCGCGACATACGATCGTATCGACCCATCGAACTGGCCCGCCTGCGGGGCTTTCTGCCGCAGTCCATCGTCGACGCCTTCAGCCTCACGGTCATGGAAGCGGTCATTGCCGCGCGTCACCCACGCCTGCCGTTCTGGGCATGGGGCGACGAAGACCTCGAGCCCGCGCGGCATGCGCTGCGGACCTTCGAGCTCGACGTCCTCGCCGAACGCGACGTCACCACGCTATCGGGCGGCGAACGGCAACGAGTGAACATCGCCGCGCTGTTCACCCAGGATGTCGACGTGATGCTCCTCGACGAACCCCTGTCGTCGCTGGACCTGCATCACCAGATGAAAACCTTGCACGAGTTGCTGCGGACGGCGGAGCGCGAGAAGAAGTCCGTTGTCTACACCGTGCATGACATCAACCTCGCGTTCCAGCATGCGACGCACGCCGTGCTGCTGGATGGCAGCGGCGGCGCGCTCGCCGGCCTCAAGGACGAGGTGATCACCAGCGAGCATCTTTCTGCTGCTTTTCACCACCCCATCCACGGCGTGACCCTCGACGGCGAGCGGTTCTTCCGCGCCGGACGCCTTAACGGAAGCTCCTCATGATTCGCCGCCTCGCCCTGCTCGCTTTGTTCATCACCGGTGCTGCCAGCGCCGACGTCACGGTGACCGACGATGCGGGTCGCACGGTCACGCTGAAAGCCCCGGCACGACGTATCGTCAGCCTGGCGCCGAACATCACCGACGCCCTCTTCGCGGCGGGCGCCGGCGCGTACGTGGTGGGCACGTCACGTTTCAGCGACTACCCGGCCGACGCGAAGAAGGTGGCCATCGTCGGCGACGCCACGATGATCGACCTGGAACGCATCGTCGGGCTCAAGCCGGACGTCATCGTGGTCTGGCGCAGCGGTACGCCGGCGGCGCAGGTGGAAAAGCTGAGCCGGCTCGGCATTCCCATTTTCTACTCGGAGACGACACGGCTCGCCGATGTCGCGCCCGCCACGCGCCGCTTCGGGACTCTGGCCGGCACGCAGGACGAAGCGAACAGGAACGCCGCCGCGTTCGATGCCTCGCTGGCGAAGCTTCGTGGCGAATACGCGGGCAAGGCGCGACTGAAGGTTTTCTACCAGATATGGGACCGCCCCCTGATGACCATCGGCCACGCGCAGATCATCGATGACGCCCTCGACCTCTGCGGCGGCGACAACGTCTTTGCCGATCTTTCGCAGGCCGCCCCTACCGTCACCCGGGAGGCCGTGCTGGCGCGCAACCCCGATGTCATCGTCAGCGGCGATGGCGGCCACGATGCCCTGGCGAGCTGGCGGCAAAGCGGGTTCCTCAGCGCTGTGAAGCACGACAACGTCTTCACCATCGACGCACCGACGCTAGCCCTGCCCTCGCCCTCGATCCTCGGCAGCGTGGACCTGCTCTGTCACCGGCTGGACGACGCCCGGCGCCGAAGCCAGCGCTGACCCCGGTCGCGGAAGCCCCGCGGCCTTGCGGTCATCGTCACGTCCGCGTTTCTAGAATCCTGCCGACGCGCCATTGCGGACCGGTTCCGATGACCCAGATCACCCCATCCCTGCCCCATGACGATAGCGATCTTTCCTGGCTGAACGGGGGAGGCGAGGCTGGCGCGCTGATTCGTGCGTTCGATTGGACGCACACGCCGTTGGGACCCCTCGGCGCCTGGCCGCAGAGCCTTCGCACCATCACCAGCATGCTGCTGCTATCGCCGATCCCCATCGTGCTGCTTTGGGGTCCCCAGGGCCGTATGATTTACAACGATGCCTACTCCGTCTTCGCCGGCAGCCGGCATCCACAGCTGCTCGGGTCCGAGGTGCGTGAAGGCTGGGCCGAGATCGCGGACTTCAACGATAACGTGATGCGCGTCTGCCTGGCCGGCGGAACCCTGGCGTACAAGGATCAGCAGCTCACGCTCGAGCGACACGGCAAGTCCGAGCCGGTGTTCATGAACCTGGACTACTCGCCTGTCCTTGATGAAAGCGGCACGCCCGGCGGCGTTATCGCTTTCGTCGTGGAGACCACCGATCGCGTCCGCGCAGAAGAAAACGTCCGCGAAGGCGAGCGTCGCTTTCGCGAACATCTCGAGGCGATGGTGGCCGAGCGCACGGTCGCGCTCGAGCGAAGTGAGGCCAACCTGCGCACGATTTTCGAGACGTCGCACCTCTACCAGTATCTACTTTCACCCGACGGCAGCCTGCTCTATGCGAACGCCACCGCACTGGCCGGCATCGAAGCCACACTGGATGACGTGATCGGTCTGCCGTTCTGGCTCACGCCGTGGTTCGACGGCACGCCGGGCATGCCCCAGGCCGTCGAAGCGGCGACGCGACGCGCCAGCGCCGGCCGGAGCGAGGACATGAGCATGGCCTTGAACCTACCGACGGGCGTGCGCTCGTTCGACTTCTCGATGCGTCCCGTGATGAACGAGGCAGGCGATATCGTCGCCATGGTTCCCGAAGCCGTCGAGAAGACAGCCCGCATCCAGGCCGAACAGGCGCTGCTCCAGGTGCAAAAAATGGAGGCGCTCGGCAATCTCACGGGCGGGATCGCGCACGACTTCAACAACCTGCTGATGGCCGTGCAAGGCAGTCTCGAACTGCTGCGTGAGAGCATGCCGGAGCAACCACGGCTGACACGCCTGGTGGCCAATGCCATCGCCGGCGCCGAGCGCGGCAGCGCACTGACACGCCGCATGCTCGCCTTCGCGCGGCGTCAGGACCTGACGACCGAGCGAATCGATCTGCGTCGCCTCGTCGAGGACATGACCGAACTGCTGCGCCGGTCACTCGGACCGACGATCGTCCTGGAGACGTATTTCGGCGCGCGTGTTCCGCCCATCCAGGCGGACGCCAACCAACTGGAGACCGCGCTGCTCAATCTCGCGGTCAACGCGCGCGATGCGATGGACGGTGCGGGTCGGCTCGTTATCGCCACCGACGAAGCCTGGGTGCAGAACGGCCATGCGTCGCTTGCGCCAGGTCGCTATGTTCGCCTTTCCGTCTCCGATTCGGGTGCGGGCATGGACGACGCCATGCTCAAGCGGGCGATCGAACCCTTCTTCACCACCAAGGGCGTCGGCAAGGGAACGGGACTCGGCTTGTCCATGGTGCACGGACTATCCGAGCAACTCGGTGGCGCGCTGATTCTGCGCAGTCGCGTGGACGAAGGCACGACGGCCGAGATCTGGTTGCCTGCGGCTCCGGAACATGCGGGTACCGCGCAAGGCGAACCGCGACACGAACCGGTAATGGCGCGCTGTGCACCCGAATCGACCCTCAGCATCCTCATGGTGGACGACGACGACCTCGTTCGGACCACCACGGTCGACATGCTGGAAGCGCTCGGCTACCAGGTCATCCCCGCGCGATCGGGCTACGAAGCGCTGCAGGTGCTCGAAGCAACATGCGTGGATCTCGTCATCACCGATCACGCGATGCCGCAGATGACCGGCGCCCAGCTCGCCGAGCGCATACGCGAGCGCTGGCCGGACCTGCCGATGATCATGGCGACCGGGTACGCCGACCTTCCCGCCGGTCCCCAGATCGAGATACCGCGCCTGGCCAAGCCGTACTCCCAGGCCACGCTGGCCGACGCCGTGCAACGCGTGGTGTCGCGATCACGCTGAGCGTGCAGGGAAAGCCTCAGGGCTTCCTGGCGGTCGCACCCGGCGGCAAACGATAACGCTGGTTGCTGTAAGCCCAGCTCGGCCAGAGCGCATGTGCCAGCGCCTCCTTCTCCAGCGTGGGATCGACCGGTTGCAGGTCGAGCTTTTCACCGTCGATCAGGTAGTGGTACTGGGTCGCCGGCTGATTCGGGCGCAGCACGATCAGGCGATCGCCTTTGAGATAACCGTAGTTGTCACCGTACTGCATGATCGCGCGGTCAGGGTAGCGCTGGGTCAGGTCGGCGCCGAGCATCGGGTGTTCGCTGCTGATGCCGATGAGCGAGAGCAGGGTGGGCGCGAGGTCGATCTGGCTGACGATGTGATCGTCCTTCTTCACCGGCACGCCGGCGCCGAGGATCAGCGCGGGAATATGGAAATGCGTAACAGGCACGAGGTTGGCGCCGAAAACGCGCGCATCGTGATCGGCGACGATCAGGAACACCGTGTGGTCCCAGTACGGCGACTGCTTAGCGCGCTCGAAGAAGCGGCCGATGGACCAGTCCGCGTAGCGCACCGCGTTCGCATTGCTGGCAGGTTCGCCCTCGGGTTTGATCCGGCCTGCCGGGTATTCCCACGGCGTGTGGTTCGATACCGAGAAGGCCACGGTGAGCGTGGGCTTGTCGCCATCGTCGATCAGCCGCTGGTGCAGCTCGTTGAACATGTCCTCATCCGACGCGCCCCAGGAACCGATGAAGGCCGGCTTGGTCTTGAAGCTCGCGCTGTCGACCACTTCGTTGAAGCCGTTGCCGAAGAAGAACGAACGCATGTTGTCGAAGTGCGCTTCTCCGCCGTAGAGGAAGCGCGTGTGATAGCCGAAGGTATCGAGCAAGGCACCGAGCGTGAAGAAATCGCGCTGGCTGCGCGGCAGCTTCAGCACGGCCTCGGCCGGCGTCGGCAGGAAACCGGTGGTGACCGCTTCCAGGCCACGCGCCGAGCGCGTGCCGGTGGCGTAGGTGCGGGTCAACCACCAGCCTTCGTTGGAAAGTTTGTCCAGCTCGGGCGTGTAGCCATCGCCACCGAGGCTGCCGACGAACTGCGCGCCCAGGCTTTCTTCGAGAATGATGACGAGGTTGAGCGGCTTGCCACCCTGACGCGTCGCCTGCTGGCGATGCAGGCTGGGATAGGTCGCATCCAGCGGCGGACCCTCCAGGCCGGCCGCCTTGCGTACGATCGACTGCATCTCGTCATCGGGAAGCTTGCCGTACACCGCGGAGGCGGACCGCTCGTTACCCAGTGCCAGCGCCGCATTGAGCACGTTGTAGAGCGAGTTCAGCGGCAGCGTGTTGACCATGGCGTCGTTGGTAAAGGCCACCTGCGATGCGTTGAGCGGGCGATGCTGCAACGTGCCGCGACCGGCCAGGAAGAGCACGGCGAAGAGCACGACGGTGGCAACGGGACGCATCCATCCGCGCAACGGTGCGCGATCCGGCCGGCGCGTCGGCAACAGCCGAAAACCCACCCAGCCGATCAGCGCGAAGACGACAAGGCCGGCCGCGACGGACAGCTTGTAGCCGTTCCACAGCATGGAGGCCACTTCGTGCGGGCTGGTCAGGTACTCGAAATACAGGCGATTGGGACGCGTGTCGTATTCGACGATGAACTGGGGCGTGGAGACTTCCAGCAGGACGAAGGCCAGCCACCAGAAGCGCAGCCACCAGGCCGCGATGCGGGTGGGCCACGCGCGGTGTCCCAGCCAGGGCGATAGCAGCGCGGGCAGCGCGACGATCATCGCGATAAGCGAGAGGTCGATGCGCCAACCCCCCGTCAGCACGGGCCAGAGACCACCACCGCCCTGGACACGCGACCATTGCCACACGGACAGGCCGACGCGGGAGAGCGTCAGGAAGACGAGGGCGGCAACGATGAAACGCCAGGTGAGCTTGCGCACGTTGGAGTATCCGGTATCAAGGGGCGGTAAAGACCCGAAGACTTTACACTGTGCGCCCCAGGAACGACTTACGGCAGCCTTTCAGGCGCCGCACGAGGATCGACGATGTTCAGACTGGCCGACGCCAAGCCGATCGCCAACGGCCACATCCGGGAGGTGTACCAGCATCCGGACGACCCCGACCTGCTGATCAAGGTGATCACCAGCGCGTCGATCGAGGAACGCTGGAATCAGGCGCCGTGGTACCGCCGCATCGCGCGAAGCGGTCCTTACAAGGACTTCGTGCGTGAGTTCAAGGAATACGTCACCAGCATCTACGTCGGTGCTTACGCCACGTCGCCACTCGCGCGCATCGTCGGCCTTGAGATGACCGATATCGGCATGGGTCAGATCGTCGAGAAAGTGCGCCGTCCCGATGGCCAGCTCGCGCCGACCCTGCATGCCTGGGTGCAGGCCGAGGGTTTCAGCGAGAAAACCCGGCTGGAACTCGAGGAGTTCTACGCCCGACTGCTCAGCCACAACGTAATTGCTGCCGATCTGCACGCATGGAACGTCGTGTACGGCGAGGACTCGCGCGGCGGCCCCCGGTTGGTGATGATCGACGGCTTTGGCGAGAAGAACATCGTGCCGCACTGCTCGATGAACCGGGCGCATAACGCCTCGCGCACGAAGAAGAAGTACGAGCGGATGCTGAAGCGGACGATGGCAGAGGCGCCGAAGCGCTAGAGCATCGCCGATGAATCGGCTCCTACCGAGCGGGGATCGCGTTGCCCGGCAACGCCGCCGGCACACACCCCACCCGACTCCCATCACCCGGCAGCAACGCCGAGCGCACGCGGTTGGCAATGCCCATATCGACCACCTTCTCGCGGATCACGCAGCTGTCCAGTGCGTCCTCGTTGAGCAGGATCCAGCGGTGGGCTGGATCGGCACGCTGCCAGGCACGGGCGTCGGCCATCTGTAGGGCGGCGTCGCGGACGAAGCCGAATTCGACCACCGGGCGTCGTGCCTGGTAGAGCACTTCCTCGCGCCACGAGACCAGCGCGAGCTGGCCCTCGGGGCCGATCCGCGCGTCGGCCTCGCTCATCAGCTGCGCGGCGGACTGGTTGGCATTGAGCAACGGGTAGGTCATGACAGGCCAGACCATCCATGCGAGGCCGGTGCCGAGCATGAGCGCGAGGACGCCGCGGCGCGGACGGCACACCGCGGCCGCCACCAGGAAGGCGATCCCGGCAGCGATGACGCACCACCACAGCGCCTGACCGTTATCGGGCAGTTCGTAGCCGGCGGCAATACGGCGTGCCGCTTTCGGCGCGGCCGTCCAGGCCCAGGTGCCCACGCCGATGAAGACCGCGCCGGTGACCAGGGTGATCGCGAAGGCCAGCCTCGGCATCCAGCGCGTTTTCAGCAGATCGCCCATGTAGGGCGCCATGGCCAGCGCCAGCATGGGCAAACCCGGCACGATGTAGATCGCGCGCTTGCCGCTAGGGACGGAAAAGAACACCAGGATCAGCACGAACCACGCCAGCGGCATCCACACGCGTGGTTCGCGCAGGCGAAGCGCCTCGCGCCAGCGCGGGACGAGAAACGGAATCAACAGCCAGGTGGGCAGCCACAGGCGCAGGATCACGAGCAGGAAGAACCACGGGTCTTCCTCGTGCATCCATGAATTGGCATAGCGGTCGGCGGTCTGGTGAAACAGGATGTCCTGCACGTACGCCAGGTATTCGGGAGTACGCAAGCCGTACGCGGTGATCAGCATCGGCGCCAGCCAAAGGGCGATCGCCAGCAGGAAGGCCAAGGCACCACCGGCCCAGCGCCAGCCGTCGCCCTGGGTGCAGGTGAGGCCGGGCCACTGGCGCGCGCGCATCACGGCATAGGGGATCAGCATGAGCAAGGCGATGACGCCCACGCCCTTGGTGATCACGCCCAGGCCCGCCGCGAAGCAGCCGAGCCAGTACATCTTCCAGTCGGGGCCACGCAGGCAATGCAGCAGCAGGCCAGCGTTGGCCAGGGTGATCCAGAACAGCGAAAGGGGGTCGATCTGGCCGTGCTTGACCATGTCGACGAAGGCCATCGTCGCCAGGACGATCGCCGCCGCGTACAGACCGACCCGCGGATGCCACAGCCGCCGGCCGAGATGGGCGACCAAGGCCAGCGTGCCCAGCCCGGAGAACAGCGAGGTCAGCAGGAAGGCGCCGCGCCAGCCGCCCGTGAGCCACATCCAGACCGCTTCGGTCCACATGAGCATGGGCGGCTTGTCGGCGTAGAGTTCCATGCCGCGGTGGGGAAACAGCCACTGGCCGGATTCGAGCATCTGCCGGGCGACGAGCGCGAAGCGCGGTTCGTCCGGCGGCCAGGGGTCACGCATGCCGATACCGGCCGCGAGCACCACGAGGGCGAAGAGCATGAACCAGCCGAACTCGCGGCGAAGGGATCGTTCGTCGGTGGAAATCATTGAATTACGAGGGAAAGCCAGGTCGGACGCCATGCTAGCGGCCGCGGCTGACAACTCCCTTACACGGGACTGAAGGCCAATCGACCGTTCTCCATTTCAATTTTCCGGCACTGGGACGTCTAGGGTGTTCGCCGGTGCGGAAATCGGCGCTCGTTCTGCCCGTACGGGCGTCGATTTCCCACCGTGCGAACCTATAGTGAATTCCTTCCAGCCCCATGAACGCGGTCAGACACACCATGGATCCCTCCGAGGCGGCGGGCACGCCAGCGGGCGGTAAACGTGCCGCGCAGGTGGTTGCCCTCTTCCGTGAACACAACGCGGCGCTCGTGGCGTTTCTTCGGGCACGCCTGAATTCGCTGGCCGATGCCCAAGAGGTAGCGCAGGAGGTTTATCTGAAACTGCTCTCGCTCGACGAGGCAACCCGGATCGACTCGCCCCGCGCCTTCCTGTTCCGTGCCGCCGCCAACCTCGCCGTGGATCGACTGCGCATGCGCAACGTACGCGCCCTGGCGCCGGCCGATCCGGACAGCGATGACTGGCACGTCACCCCGATTCCCGAACAGCACGCCTCGGCAGTCGAACAATGGCAGGGCTTGCGCCAGTCCCTGGACGAGCTGCCACCCAAGACCAGCCGGGCCTTCGTCATGCATGTGGTCGACGGACGCGACTTCGCCACGATCGCCCGGGACATGAAACTGAGTGAGCGCATGGTCCGTTACCACGTGGCCAACGCCCTTGCGCACTGCCGCGAACGCCGCGATCGCGCGGAGAACCCCCAATGAGCAGCACATCCTTCGGCCATCGTCATATCGAGAACACCGCCGCGGACTGGTGGTCACGCCTGCGCGACCCCGCGCTGCCCGAACAGGCCATGCTGCAGTGGAGCGAATGGCTCGAAGCGGACGCGCGTCATGCGGCGGCCTTCGATCGGGCCTGTGCCCTGGCCGAGGCTGCCGCGGCCATGGATGGCTCCACGCGTGAGGCCTTCGTGGCGCGCTACGCGCCGCTGTCCGTGCGCCGGTCGCCACCGCGGCTCGCCCTCGGGCTGGCCGCTGGCGTGGCCCTGGTCATGCTCGGCGCGGGCCTGTTCCTGGCCTTGCGCCACTCGGGTCCGGAATCCCCGCGACAGTACGCCAGCGAGCGGGCGGGCCACCGCGATGTCGCCCTGCCCGACGGCTCGAGCATTGAGCTGGGCGGCGCGACATCGATCACCGCGAGGTACGGTCGCGACGAACGTGCCGTCGATCTCGAAACCGGCGAAGCCTTTTTCCGCGTCGCGCACGCCGAGCGCCCCTTCGTCGTGACGGCCGGCCCCCTGCGCATCCGCGACCTGGGTACCGCGTTCAACGTCCGTCGGACGGGCAACCGGGTCACCGTCGCCGTGACCGAGGGCCGCGTGCGCGTGTCTCCGTCCGCCACTGACGGTGATGCCGCCACCGTGGAACTCGGTGCCGGCCGCGAAGTCTCATTCGACCCCGAGACCCAGGCCATGCGCATCCTCGACGTGACGCCGGCCTCGGCGACGGCGTGGCGCAGCCATCGACTGGAGTTCGTCAATGAGCCGCTGGCCTCGGTCGTGGAGAACGTGAATCGCTACAGCGCACGTCCGATCCGACTGGCCGACGCCGACCTGGGACGGCTGACGTTTACCGGCACTGTCGAGGTCGATACCATCGACAGCTGGGTGTCCGCCTTGCCACGGGTCTTCCCGGTCCGTGTAGACAGTTACACCGACCGGCTGGAGCTGGCTCGCCAGACATCGATGACGCGGAGTCAGAAGCCGCGCTGAAATTCATCCTTTGGGACGGCAGATCTTGCAGTACTCGCTTCGCGGGCGCCGGCGCGCACTCACCGGCGCTCTCGCGCTTGCGTGGGCGGTGCATGTCGCCTGCGCCGCGGACGCTCCCGCCGAAGGATCGACGAACACCGTCGTCCCCTTCGACATTGCCCCGCAGCCGCTTGCGACCGCGCTGCTGGCCTGGGGCAAGCAAAGCAATGTGCAGGTCCTGACCGCCTCGGGGACGATCGCCAACTGGCGGTCGTCCGGCGCCAGTGGCGTGCTCACGCCGAACGCGGCACTGGATGAACTGCTCGCCGGTACCGACCTCGAGAGGGAGGCGTACGACGCGCGTACGGTGGTCGTGCGCCAGCGGCAGAAGGCCGGGAACGCGACACCGCTGCCGCTCGATCGCTCCATCGCCTTCGATCCAGGCAGCGTCGTGCCGCTCGCCACCGTGGACGTCCAGGGCCTGATCCAGGACACCGGCTTCAAAGCCGACACGACCCGCACGGTGACGCGCACCGACGCGCGCCTGACCGACGTTCCGCAGTCGGTCACGGTCGTCACCCGTGATGTGATCGAAGCACAGCAGGCCCTGGATATCGGCGACGTCGCACGCTACGTCGCGGGCGTGCAATACGTGGACGGCTACGGGGGGTCGCCGCTGTTCCTGATTCGCGGCTTCGATGCCGGGCACGGCATGACCGACGGCATGCCCAACGGCATCGCCCGCACGGAAGACCTGCCCCCCTTGATCGGCATTGAACGGGTGGAGGTGCTCCGCGGCCCCGAGGCGATCCTCGGCGACGCCTCGCAGAACAACAACTTCGGCGGCTCGATCAATGTGGTGATGAAGCGCCCGCAAGCCGAGACCGTGCACACGGTCGACTACTCGGTCGGCAAGTACGACGGTGCGCGGCTCGGTGTCGATCTGGCCGGCGCCGCCTCGAAAGACGGATCGTTTACCTACCGCGTTGTCGCCTCGGGGCAGCGTGGTGAAAAAACGCCGCAAGGCGACGGTGGCGGACGCGGCGCTTATGTCGCCCCCTCGTTGGCCTGGCAGGGTGATCGCACGCGTGTGATGGGCGGCGTGGAATTCGTCGACAACCGCGTGCCTGGTCCGGAACACACGGTGCTGCTCGGTCCGTCGCTGTCCACGGCATCGCCGACGCGCTCGGTGCCCGGCAGCCCTGGCGATATCTCGACCTACCGGACGGTGCGCGGCGTGTTCGAGGTCGATCACGACTTCGCCGACGACTGGGCATGGCACAGCCGTGGGCAGTACGTGCGCCAGCACAGCAACGGCAGCAGCTGGTCGTATCTTTCGTCGACGCCGTTCGCCGCCTTCGGTAGCGGATCATCGGCCGTGGCGCGGACCTTCCGCTACTCCGGCACGTACTGGACCTGGCAGAACGACCTCACGCGTACCTTCCGCACGGGCGATGTCACCCACACCGTGCTGGTCGGCGTGGACCTCGCCCGGACCCACGCCGGCGACAGCGGCGGCGGCAGCATCACCGAGGGTAGTTCGGTCGACGAGGCCGACCGCAGTGCCGTGATCGTCACGCGCCCGCTGGCTTACGACCTGCGCACCGGTAGCACCGTATCGGCGAAGTACAACGCCCTTATTGCGCCGGTGAGCACCACCGTGCAAACCCTGGGCGGCTCCTGGCAGACGAATTCAGGCGTTTACCTCCAGGACCAGATCGCTCTGGGCGATCGCTGGAACATTCTCGCCGCCGTGCGCCGCACCCGTTACGAGCTCGATACCCGATGGTCCGACGGTTCACCGCGAAAGGTCCGTAAGGAGCGGTGGGTGCCCAAGCTCGGCGTGGTCTACAAGCTGACGCACGACGTGTCGCTCTATGCGGATTCCTCCACCGGCTTCCAGCCCGATCCGGCGCTCGGCAAGGATGGCCAGCCCTTGCCGGTCGCGACGTCGCGCCAGCTGGAAGTGGGTACGAAGGTCGACCTCTTCGACCAGCGCGCACGCCTGACCGTGGCGGCCTATCGCATCCGCGTCGACCACAGCGTGGACCTGGTATCGCCGGAGCCACCCTTCTTCGCCACGCCGGGTCCCGGACAGACCAATCGCGGCCTCGAGGTCGAGTTCACCGGGCGCGTGGCGCCCGGTCTCGATCTTCTCGCCAGCCTGACCGAGTCGCGCATCCGCAACCACGACGACACCCGCCCCACCGGCGCACCCAAACACCAGGCGGCGACGTGGGCCAGTTATCGCTTCGGCGAGAGCTCGCTGAAACCCTGGGGCGTCGCCGCCGGCATCGTCGCGCGCAGCCGCAGCGAGGGCCGCACGACGAACGATGGCCAATATTTCGGTATCCCTGGCCAGGCGAGCGTCGAGACCAACGTATCGCGATACGGCGAGAACTGGCGCGTCACCCTCGGCGTAAAGAATCTCTTCTCGCGCACCCTGTACGCAGTGAATTTCGACGAGACCTTCGTCCCCATACGACAAGGTCGCGTGGTCCTGCTCACCGGCACCTACGACTTCTAGGCCGCCGCGCGCGCAAACGACTTCAACGTCACTTCGCAGGCTTCGCGCCGGAAGGCATCGCTTTCCGCACGTCCGCTGGAGACGCCAAGGCAGGGAATCTCATAGCAGCCACCCTCTCCTGGCGTGCCGCCGTGGCGACGCCAGAACCGGTCGTACGACGCCGCGGTGACGCCGGCACGACGGTCGAGCGGATGCGCCCCCCGCGATACGCCGCGCACCCGGTCGATGCCGTAATAGGTCGCCAGCGCCCGGACCACGGCCAACAGCAGGTCACGCGGGCGCAGCCCGGCCGTGGCACGCGTGAAGCGCGCAATGGCACCGCGGCCCAGGTACGCCCACGACCCGCGCATCGCACCCACGATGACGCCCTCGACACCACCGAACGTGATGGCGCAAGACGAGATCACTTCCTTGTCCGCATTGAGCAGGTACAAGCCCATCTCGCCGGTGGCTTCGCTCTCCGGCGCGCGCGCATGCAGATACGCCATCTCACCGCCGCCGAGGGGAAGCGTGGCGAGACGGACGTCGTGGCCTCTGAGCAGGCGATTGCGCAGGCGCTCGGGAAACTCGCGGGCGATGAAGCGGTAGTGCGACTCGACGACCCGCGCCCGCATGGGCAGGTCGAACTTGCGGGAGATGTAATGGCTCTGCCAGCGTTCGTAGACCCGGGGATTCATCTCCGCCGCATCGCGCATGGCTCGCGACGCACCCACCAGGCCAAGCCAGGTGGCCTGACGACGGAAAGCGACCAGGCTGCGCAGCAGGTAGGGCAGCCGGCGTTCCCGAACCGCCCCTTGTCGTCGCAGCGTGGCGCGGCGACGGGCGTGATCGAGAAGAAGCGCCAGCGAACCTCGTGCCGGCCGGGCGGGTGCCCAGCCAAGCTTGGCGTCGGAGACCGTAATGGGATCGGGGTAATGCGGATGCATACCCTTAAGACGTTCGGCGCCCGGGAAATTGAAATCGGTCAGGCCGGCTCCATGGTAGAAGCCGATTTATCGACGATGGGTGCTCGCGACACGGTCAGGAATCGCCGATAAATCGGCTCCTACCGTGGAGCGCTCGCCATCCGGGAGGTTTTCCAGACTACCCAGGCGCCGACCAGGGTCAGCAGGGCCAGCGCATACCAGGTGATGGCGTAGCTCAGGTGGTTGTCCGGGAACGCGATCACCGTCAGTCCACCCACCGGACCGTCGTTGCCCTCGCCACGGCCGGGCGACGAGGCCGCGTCAGCATCGACGAAATAGGGAGCGACCTCGGTCAGACCTTTCGCCGCTGCGATCGCGACGACGTCGCGGGAGAACCAGCGATCGCTAGCCGGATCGTTCTTCTGCAGGAAGGCACCCTTCGGCTCGGTGATCCGCAACAGGCCCGACACCGTCGCCGGCCCGGAAGGGCCCGCCGTGCAGTCCGCCTTGCCAGCGCACCAGGTGGGCGAGACGAAGCCACGATTCACGATCACGATATCGCCCGAGGGCAGGCGCAAGGGCGTCAGCAACCAGGAGCCCATGCCGAGCTCGGTGCTCGCACGGACGCGGACGCTCTTGTCCGGCAGGAAGCTACCGCTGAGTTTCACGCGGCGGTATTCGTCGTTCGCTGCACTCACCTGCGGCCACTGGCCACGACCGGGCGCGTCCACGGGCGCGGCATGCACGCGAGCGTCCACGCGAGCGATGAGGTCGTGCTTCCACGCGCGCCGGTGGACCTGCCACGTACCGAGCGCAACGAAACCCGCAAAGACCACCGCGCCCAACACGGCGAGCAGGCCCAGAACGAAGACGCCGCGCGGTGAGCGCGGCGTCCTTGTCTCGTTTGACACGTCCACGCTCAAGGCAGGTTCTTGACCTGCTGCTCGGTCATGTCGTGGGACATGCCCGGCATCATGTTCGAGTTGAGGTGGAACATGACCCAGATGGAACCGGTGAGTGTGATCACCACCAGGATCAGCGTGAACATCAGCGCCAGCATGTTCCAGCCACCCTGCGACTTCGTATCCATGTGCAGGAAGTAGATCATGTGGACCACGATCTGGATCGCCGCGAAGGTGAGGATCACGATCGCCAGCGTCTGCGGGTTCGGGATGACCTTGCCCATGACGAGCCAGAACGGGATCGCCGTCAGCACCACGGCGAGGAAGAACCCCATCATGTAGCCCTTCAGCGTGCTGTGGCTGACTTCTTCTTCACCGTGACCATGGTCGTCGTGGTGGTCGTGCGATTCGATGTGCGCGCTCACGGCAGCACTCCCATCAGGTAAACAAAGGTGAACACGCCGATCCAGACCACGTCGAGGAAGTGCCAGAACATGGACAGGCACATGATGCGGCGCTTGTTCGCCGGGGTCAGGCCGAAGCGACCCACCTGCACCAGCAAGGTGATCAGCCAGATGATGCCGAAGGTCACGTGCAGGCCGTGGGTGCCGACCAGGGTGAAGAACGACGACAGGAAGGCGCTGCGCTGCGGGCCCGCGCCCTCATGGATGAGGTTGGCGAACTCGTACAGCTCGATGCCGAGGAAGGTGGCGCCGAACAGGCCGGTGATGATCAACCAGGCCATCATCGTGCCGCGGCGGTTCTTCTGCATCTCCAGCACGGCGAAGCCGTAGGTGATCGAAGACAGCAGCAGCATCGTGGTGTTGATGGCCACCAGCGGCAGTTCGAACAGGTCGGCCCCCGAAGGACCGCCCGCGTAGCTGCGGCCGAGGACACCATAGGTGGCGAACAGGCAGGCAAAGATGAGGCAGTCGCTCATCAGGTAGATCCAGAACCCGAGTAACGTGCCGTTCTCCGGGTGGTGGTCTTCCTTCATCCAGAACTGAAGGTCCTGCTGGTCCGCGACAGCGGCGGTAGAGGTGGCTTGGATATCAGACATGGGCGGCAAGCTCTTCCGTGCGGGCGGATTCGGTCCGGGCCACGACGTCGGCGGGGATGTAGTAGTCGCGCTTGTAGTTGAAGGTGTGGCCGATCGCGGTCACCAGCAGGCCGAGGAAGGCGATACCGGCAATGAGGAACATGTGCCAGATCATCGCGAAGCCGATGACGAAGGCGAACCCGGCGATGTACACGCCAGCCGCGGTGTTCTTCGGCATGTGGATCGGCAGGTAGCCTTCGGTGCGACGCTCGGCGTTGCGCTCCTTCATCTGCCACCAGGCGTCCGCCTCATGGATGATCGGGGTGAACGCGAAGTTGTAGGACGGCGGCGGCGACGAGGTCGACCACTCCAGCGAGCGGCCGTGCCACGGATCGCCCGTGACGTCACGCAGGGACTGGCGGCGCTTGATGCTGACGAAAATCTGGATGAGGAAGGCCGCGATGCCGCCAGCGATCAACAACGCACCAAACGCGGCGATGATGAACCAGATCTGCAACGACGGGTCTTCGAAGTGGTTCATGCGGCGGGTGACGCCCATGAAGCCCAGCACGTAGAGCGGCATGAACGCGAAGTAGAAACCGGTCAGCCACAGCCAGAACGACCACTTGCCCCAGTACGAATCCAGCCTGAAGCCGAACGCCTTGGGGAACCAGTAATTGATGCCGGCAAAGACGCCGAAGACGACGCCGCCGATGATCACGTTATGGAAATGCGCGATCAGGAACAGGCTGTTGTGCAACAGGAAGTCGGCCGGAGGCACGGCCAGCATGACGCCGGTCATGCCGCCGATCACGAAGGTGACCATGAAGCCCATCGTCCACAGCATCGGCACTTCGAACTGGATGCGGCCACGGTACATCGTGAACAGCCAGTTGAAGATCTTCGCGCCCGTGGGGATCGAGATGATCATCGTGGTGATGCCGAAGAACGAGTTGACACTCGCTCCGGAGCCCATGGTGAAGAAGTGATGCAGCCAGACCAGGTACGACAGCACCGTGATCACCACGGTGGCGTAGACCATGGACGCGTAGCCGAACAGGCGCTTGCGGCTGAAGGTGGCGACCACTTCAGAGAAGACGCCGAACAGCGGCAGGATCAGGATGTAGACCTCGGGGTGACCCCAGATCCAGATCAGGTTCACGTACATCATGGCGTTGCCGCCGAAGTCGTTCGTGAAGAAGTTGGTGCCGACGTAGCGATCCAGCGAGAGCAACACCAGCACGGCGGTCAGCACCGGGAACGCGGCCACGATAAGCACGTTGGTGCACAACGAGGTCCAGGTGAAGATGGGCATCTTCATCATGGTCATGCCCGGCGCGCGCATCTTGATGATCGTGGCGAGCAGGTTGATGCCGGAGAGGGTCGTTCCCACGCCGGCCACCTGTAGTGACCATATGTAGTAGTCGACCCCGACGTCGGGACTGGCCGCCAACCCGGAAAGTGGCGGATAGGCCAGCCAGCCCGTACGGGCGAATTCACCGACGAACAGCGAGGCCATCACCAGCATGCCGCCGGCGACCGTCATCCAGAAGCTGAAGTTGTTGAGGAACGGGAACGCCACGTCGCGCGCACCGATCTGCAACGGCACCACGAAGTTCATGAGGCCGGTGACGAAGGGCATCGCCACGAAGAAGATCATGATCACGCCGTGGGCGGTGAAGACCTGGTCGTAGTGATGCGGTGGCAGGAAGCCTGCGTTGCCGTTGAAGGCCATGGCCTGCTGGGCACGCATCATGATCGCGTCGGAGAAGCCACGCAGCAGCATCACGATACCGAGCACCATGTACATGATGCCGATCTTCTTGTGATCGATGCTGGTGAACCACTCGCTCCAGAGGTAACCCCAGAGCTTGTACTTGGTGAGGACGGCCAGCAGAGCGATGCCGCCGAGGGCGACCGCCGCGAACGTGCCGATCAGGATCGGCTCGTGGTACGGAATCGCCTCGATGGTGAGGCGTCCAAAGATCAGTTTGACTAGATCGGGTGTGTTCATTACCGGACTCGGCGAGGCTTGAATCGGAAAAGGCGTCCGCTCAGAGCGGACGTCCGGCAGGTGTCATCGCTGCGCCGGTGGCGCCACGGGCCGCGCAAAGCGCACCCACGTAGCGCTTGCCGTCGTCGGCGACACCCAGGCGCGAGCGGGTGGCGGCATCGAGCGAAGTGACGTTGTAGGTACCCACCACGCCCTGGCCGCCCTGCTGGTCGATCGCCATCATGTCGCTCTGGCACATGCGGTTCGATTCGACGCACCGGTTGAGGATGGCGTTGTACAGGCCAGGCGCCACGGTCTTGTAGTAGTGCACCGGTTCGCGTTCGCTGGGCTGCTCGAGCTTGAGGTAGTCCTCACGGCTCAGCGTGTTGCCATCGGCGCGGGCCTTGGCCACCCAGGTGTCGAAGTCGCCATCGGACAGGCTATGCAAGCGGAAGCGCATGTCCGAGAAGCCGGCACCGCTGTAGTTGGCGGAAATCCCTTCGAAGTCACCGGTCTTGTTCATCACCGCGTGGAGCTTGGTCTCCATGCCCGGCATGGCGTAGATCATGCCCGCCATGGCGGGGACGAAGAACGCGTTCATGACGTTGGAGGCGGTGATGTGGAACTCGATCGGGCGATCGACCGGCGCGGCCATTTCATTGACCGTCGCGATGCCCTGTTCCGGATAGAGGAACAGCCATTTCCAGTCCAGCGCCACGACTTCCACCACCAGGGGCTTGACGCCCTCGGGGATCGGGCGGGACGCGCCGATCTGGTCCAGCGGGCGATACGGATCCAGCTTGTGCGTGCTGGTCCAGGTGATGGCACCCAGCGCGATGATGATCAGTAGCGGGGCGGACCAGATCAGCAGCTCCAGGACCGTCGAGTGGTTCCAGTCTGGCGCGTAATCGTCGTGGTTCTTGTTCTTTTCCCGGTACTTCCAGGCAAACAGGAAGGTCATCGCGATCACCGGGATGATGATGATCAGCATCAGCACCACGGAAATAATGATGAGGTCACGCTGCTGCCGGGCAATGTCGCCGGAGGGCGAGAACAGCACGGCATCGCAGCCCGACAAGAGCAGGATCAGGGCGGGGATAAGCAATCCGCGCAACATCTTCATGGACATTCGCATGATGGAGGCAACCGTGGGGACACGAAAAAGTACGCCTATCCGCCTTTTAAGGCCATAGGACACATTGTCCCATGGCCTTACAAGCCGAGTGGTGCGATTTTTGGCTATCCTGTCATCCATCTCCAAGACCGGCCGAATACGATGTCGAGCATTTCACACGCCCATCACAATGCCGCGGAGGGCGCCGAGCAGGATGTCCGCCGCCAGCACGAAACCAGCCACGCCCCCGTCGCCCCTGGCGAAATCGCGGTCGGCGTCGTCATCGGCCGTGCTTCGGAATACTTCGACTTCTTCACGTACGGCATCGCGTCCGTCCTCGTCTTTCCGGCGGTGTTCTTTCCGTTTTTGAGCCAGCTGGACGGCATCCTCGCCGCCTTCGCCATCTTCTCGCTCGCGTTCATCGCCCGCCCGCTCGGCACCACGCTGTTCATGGCCATCCAGCGCAACTGGAGCCGGAGCACCAAGCTGACCGCGGCCTTGTTCCTGCTGGGCACGTCCACGGTCTGTATTGCCTTCCTGCCGGCGAACACGTCGCACGGCTACGCGGTCATTGTGATTCTCTCGGTGCTGCGCTTCTTGCAGGGCATTGCGCTCGGCGGCTCCTGGGACGGCCTGCCGTCCCTGCTTTCGCTGAACGCCCCGAAGAACCGCCGGGGCTGGTACGCCATGCTCGGCCAGCTGGGCGCGCCGATCGGCTTCCTGATCGCCGCCTCCCTGTTCCTGTTCCTGCATACCCAGCTGTCGACGGAAGATTTCTTCAGCTGGGGCTGGCGCTATCCCTTCTTCGTCGCCTTCGCGATCAACGTGGTGGCCCTGTTCGCCCGCCTCCGCCTGGTCGTGACCGAGGAATACACCCAGCTGCTGGAAGAGCGCGAGCTCGAGCCCATCGGCATCATCGAGATGGTGACGGCCCAGGGTTACAACCTGTTTATCGGCGCCTTTGCGGCCCTGGCCAGCTATGCGCTGTTCCACTTGGTGACGATCTTCCCGCTGTCGTGGATTGCGCTGAACCGCTCGCAGGACATCAACGATGTGCTGGTGGTGCAGCTGATCGGCGCCTTCCTGGCGATCCTCGGCACGATGGCCTCGGGCGTCATCGCCGACAAGTTCGGTCGCCGCAACACCCTGGGCACGATGGCCGTGCTGATCGCCCTGTTCGCCATCGCCTCGCCCTGGCTGCTCGGTGGCGCCAAGGTGGCACAGGACGCTTTCCTGCTGATCGGCTTCGCCCTGCTCGGCCTGTCCTACGGCCAGGCGGCAGGTACGGTCACGGCGAATTTCGCCAAGCGCTACCGCTACACCGGTGCCGCCCTGACCTCCGACTTCGCCTGGCTGTTCGGCGCGGCGTTCGCCCCGTTGGTGGCCCTGGGTCTGTCGACCCGCTTCGGCCTGGGTGCGGTAAGCGTTTACCTGCTCTCGGGCGCGGCCTGCACGCTGCTGGCCTTGCGCATCAACAAGGCGCTGGAGACGGACCGGCCCAAGCCGGCTGTCTGATCGGCGCGCGGGCTTTAAAAGCATCGCCGATGAATCGGCTCCTACCCAGGCTACCGCAGCCCCCGTAGGAGCCGATTCATCGGCGATGGAACCCCTCAACCGACCACCGGATAGGGCCCCACATCGAACACCGCATCGTGATACCCCTTCACCCCGATCGCCCGGGCCATCTCGCTGCGGAAATCCTCCCCGCGACGCAGGCAGTCCAGCACGAAGGCGAAGTCCCGCCGGGGAGTCCAGCCCAGCGCCCGTGACGCCCGACCGCTGTCGTAGACGCGGTCCAGGCTCGGCAGCAGCTTCCAGCCCCGTGCGCCATAGAGCGCATCGACATCTGGAAACAGCCTGCGAACCACGGCAGCGGCATCGGCCCGCAAGGCGACGACGTCATCCCGGGTGAAGGGAGGCGTGGCGGAGACGATGTACCGGGCGAAGCCGATGTCCGGCGCCCGGGTCACCGCGAGCAGGTGCGCCTCGACGATGTCGTCGATGTCCGCGCGACGGTAGAGCAGTTCATTCGCCTGCATGTTCAGAGTATTGAACTCGGCGCGAACACCTGCGTTGTCGTCATCTTCGGGGAAGAAGCGCGACGTTCGCAGCACGATGACAGGGAGGCCTTCCTTCCGCGCGACCAGTTCGCCCATGCCCTCGGCGGCGATCTTGGTCGCCCCGTAGATGTTCTTGGGGATCGGCGTCACGTCTTCGTCGATCCAGGCGGCAGGCTCACCCGGCCGTGGCGACAGCGCCGCGCCGAAGGCGCTCGTGGTGCTGGTGAAGACGAACGCTTTCACGCCATGCGCCACGGCGGCTTCGAGCAGCGCGACCGTACCGGCCACATTCGTATCCACGAACTCGCGCTTCGAGTGAGTGGCCACGTGCGGCTTGTGCAGGGTGGCGCTATGAATGACCGACGTGGCACCCGACATCGCATCGCGGACGAAGGCCTCGTCCGTGATCGATCCCACGTGATCGGTAAACGCCGACGCCTTGATGTCGATACCGCGAACCTCGCGCCCCTCGGCGCGAAGACGGCGGACGATGGCCTCGCCCAGGTGTCCGGCGCTGCCGGTGACCAGAACGCTCATCGGCAACCGCTCCTTACCAGATCAGATCGTCCGGGACGACGAACTGCTTGTAGTAATCGTCATCGTCATCGGCCGGCAGGGGCGCGCTGTCCTTGCGACCGTGGTCGGACACGACCACGTCGGCCACGCGCATGTGGATCTTGTCCGCCGCCGCGCGCGGCACGAGCTCGTAGCGGTCGTCCAGCTTGGCGATGGCCAGTACGCCGGCGGCGAGTTGGGCTCGAAGCGGCTCGCTCACCAACAGGCTGGTGATCTTCTCGCCGTCGGTGAAGCGGTAGGCAATCTCGCCGTCGCGCTTTACCCGGGTGGTTTCGACGATCTGCCGGACCTGCGCACGGATTTCCTTCTTGCGTGCGTCGGCATTGCGCTCGGCGGCGATGGCACGGTCGCGCTCCGCACGCTCTGCCTGCAACTTGCGTGCGTCGACCTGGGCCTCGTCGGCAACGACGGGCGCCTTGCCCTGGCGCTGCTTGGCCTGTTCGCGCACGACCTTGGCGATCTTGTCCTTCTTGACCAGACCGGCCTTGAGCAACTGTTCCTGCAGTGGATTACGCATATCGGGGCATTCGTAGGGTCGCGAGACCACCGATTCTAGCGCCGAAGGCTTGGTTACATGGCGTTACGTGCCTAGGCTTGGTGACCTCCCCGGAGGTAGATCCCGCATGTTCCCTCGCCGCACCCTACACGCCACTCGCCTGACCCTTGCCCTGCTCGGGCTGGTCGCCACGCCGACGTTCGCTGCCGACACGCTGCCGCCCCGCAGCGAATGGCGGGCCAGCAGTTCCTCGCAGCAGGTGCCGGCGCTGGCGCCCGCCCACGCGATCGACACCGATGAGACGACACGCTGGGGTGGCTCGTTCAGCCCGGGGCAGTGGTTCCAGGTGGATCTGGGCAAGGTCGCCCGGATCGGCGGCGTACGGATTCATTGGGACAGCGGCTTTGCCGCCTCGTACTCGATCCAGGTGTCCACCGACGGCCTGACCTTCCACCCCGTGTACAGCGTGACCGACTCGCCAGGCGGTACCGAGTACCTCGTGTTTCCGGCAGCCGACGCACGCTACGTGCGTCTGGCCGCCCCGGCGCGGACGGCCGATTGGGGCGTGTCGGTCTTCGAATTCGAGCCCTTCGCCGCCAGCGACGCGGCGCGCATCGTCGGACTGGACGGCACGGGCGATGGCGCCGCGCTCTGGGCGGATGGCAGCATCCGCCGTATCGTCGGCGAGGGCCCAAAGGGCACACGGCAACTGGCTATCACCCTGCCCCGGCCGGTGAACATTGCCGGCCTCGAGATCGAGTGGGCCGGCCCTCGCGATGGGGCCCGGCTGGAAGGGCGCGACACGCACGGACGCTGGACCACCTTCGACAGCGATCCCGGCAGCCTGGGCGACAGCTCCTACCTGGCCGCGCGCGAGCCGCACGACATCGATGCCCTTCGCCTGGTGGTCGGCGTTAAAGACGGGGCGCCGCCCGCCGTGAAGCGGCTGCGACTGCTTGGCCCCCTGCGGGTGATGACGCCGATGAAGCGTTACCAGGTGATCGCATCGCGCGCCAACGCCGCACTCTTCCCCTCCTCCCTGCACATGCAGCAGGTGTACTGGACGGCCGTCGGCGTCCCGGCGGGTCTGCAGAAATCCATTTTCGACGAGTACGGCAACATCGAACCGTACAAGGGCGGCCCGCAGGTGCAGGCCATCTGGCGCGACGCGTCCGGACGCACACGCGTTTCCGACACCTCGGAGCGCACGCATGCGCTACGCGACGGGTGGAAGCCGATGCCTTCCGTCGGGTGGATGGCTCAATCCGGACTTGCGGTGACCAGCGAGGCGTTCGCCACGCAGGACGGATCACAGCCGGTCGTGATGCTTCGTCATCGGCTTCGCAACACCGGTGCCACGGCCGTCGATGGCGTCCTGTCGCTCGTCGTGCGACCCATCCAGGTCAACCCGCCGTGGCAGAACGGTGGCGCTTCGCCCATTCACGACATTGCCATCGTCGGCGATGCATCGAACGCAGGCGTGCGCGTGGACGGTCGCACGCTACTTGCCTCGCTGACACCGGTCGATGCCGCGGGTGCCGCACCGTTCGGCGCGCATGGCGAGACGGAGATCACCGCCATGGTCGCCAACGGAACATCGCCCTCCACGCGTCAGGCGCACGACGGCGACGGTCTCGCCGCCGCCGTTCTCGATTACAAGGTGCATCTCGCGGCAGGCGAGCAGCGTGACGTCGTGCTCGCCTTCCCGCTGGGCAACACCGCGACGGAGGCGAACGGTCATCTGGCCGAACCGCCAGCGATCGATCGCGGCACGATCCACGCCGAGAACTTCGATGCCCTGTCGGCGCGTGCTTCCGACGAATGGCAGCAGCGTTTGGGCGGCGTCGGCATTTCGCTGCCCGACGAAACCCTGGTGAACATCCTTCGCTCGCAGGCCGCGTACATGCTGGTGAACCAGACAGGTCACGCCATGCAGGCAGGACCGCGCAACTACAACCGCTCCTTCATCCGCGACGGCGCGGCGACGGCCTCGATCCTGCTGCGCATGGGTGAGACGAAGACGGCACGCGACTACCTCGACTGGTACGCCGCGCACGCCGTGCACGAGAACGGATTGGTATCGCCGATCCTCAATGCCGATGGCAGTGTCAATCGTGGCTTCGGCTCCGACATCGAGTACGACAGCCAGGGTGAATTCATCAACCTGGTAGCCGATGTGGCGCGCTTCGGTGGCGGTCCCGACAGTGTTCGCTCGTATGAGCCGAAAGTGCGCGCAGCCATGCACTTTATGCAGGAGCTGCGCGAACGCACGATGGTCCCGGGTTACCTCAGCGACCTCCCTTCCCCCGAGCGTTTCCACGGCATCATCGCGCCCTCGATCAGCCACGAAGGCTATTCGAGCCCCACGCACAGCTATTGGGACGACTACTGGGCGCTGAAGGGCTGGCACGACGGCGCCTGGCTGGCTGAGCAATGGGGCGACAAGGACCTGGCAGCGTATGCGCACGAGCAGTACGCTGCCCTGCGCGAGTCACTGCGCAGATCCATCGAGACCACGATGGCCTGGAAGGGCGTCGACACGATTCCCGCCGCGGCCGATCTGGGTGACGGCGACCCGACCAGCGTCTCGATCGCGCTCGACCCGGCGGGGCAGATGGACGTCCTTCCCGCAGATGCGCTGCGCCGCACCTTCGATCACTACCTCGCCGATGTACGCCAGCGCGAGGCTCCCGGCGAACTCTTTGCCTACACGCCGTACGAACTTCGCAATGTGCTGACCTACGTCTACCTCGACCGGCCAAAGGACGCCGAAGAACTCCTGATGGACGTCGTGCGCGACCGGCGACCGCCCGAGTGGAACATGTGGGCCGAGGTCGTCCATTCGCGGCTTCGCCATCCGGGATACCTTGGCGATATGCCGCATACGTGGATCGGATCGGAGTACGCACGAACGCTCTTCGGCATGTTGATGCGCGAGGCCGACGATGGCCTCTACCTGCTGCCGGGCACACCGCCCTCCTGGCTCGCCGGGAAGGGGTTGTCCGTGACGCGACTGCCGATCGCCTATGGGTCGTTGAGCATGACGGCCAGGCGCGAAGGGAAGCGCCTGACCATCACCCTTGGCGAGGGGATCCGGCCGGGCACGGCATTGCGCGTGTTCTGGCCGGACCGGACGAAGCCAGCCAGGGTGACGGTCGATGGCAAGACCGTATCCGTCTACGACACGGACGGGCTACGGTTGGCGAAGCCATTCCACACCCTCGTCGCGGACTATTGAACGCGGCTCACAGGAAATCGACGCGGATCGTGACCGGGCGGACGAACGCGCCGCCTCCGACATCAGGTGTCGATTCGCGAAGGCGCACGTAGAACTCGAAGTTCTCACCGGTGGCCAGCGCATTGGCCTGATATGGCCGCCCCGGCCTGATCGTCCGTTTGGCTTCATTGGCGATTTCCAGGCCGACATGGGTCGGTCCGCCGCTGAACATGCGAAAGAGATCCCTCGCCAGCGGGTCCGCATCGGACGTGGCCCCAAAGGTGAACTGGGCAACCAGCCCGATGGGATCCTTGCACTCGCGCACCTTGAGCTTGAAGTTGAAACAAAGCGCGTGCCATTCATCACGACTGTCGCCGTGGCAGGCGTCACACATGCGGCGACACAAAGCAGGGCCACGGAGCGACGAAGCCACCGCACGCGGAAGCTGGAAGACTGTTCTGTCATGACGTTCCTGAGGGCGGGTCGGTCGCCAATGAAGCCCGGCGACCGACGTTTCACTTACGGTTCGAAACGAATCGTGTATTTCACCGAACCGCCCGCCTTACCCGGAGCCACCGCAGCCGCGGTCTGCTCGAAAGCGACGACATGCGCCAGGATCGCCTGGTTATCCGTTACCGTTTTCTTGATGACCTTCTGGTCGCCCCAGATGTCGATCGGATCCTGGTTCTCGTTCATGAGACGGAACTGGATGCCCGTCGCGGTGCCGGAGGTGACTTTCACCATGCCCGTCGCGCTATCGACCAACGCGCTATCCGGATCGAACGATGCCCACACCTTCGTCGTATCGGTGCAGGTGGTCTCGCCGACCTTGCCGATATAGATACGAAAACCTGTTTCGCCGACGCGCGTACCGATGCCCCCGAACTTCGAGGCATCGACACCGGCGAGGTTGACGGTGAAGTCCGGACCGACACCGCCCTCTCCACTGATGCTGCAGGTGACGTTGGTGATTTCACCGTCGAAGGTGATCGTGCCGTCGGACGCGAAGGCCGACGGTGCGGCCAGCCCAGCCATGAGCAGGGCGGAAAGTGTTGCCTTGAGGTTCATCCAATTAACCTTTCACTGTTTGTGTTGATCAACGACCGAAGCGGCCGTCGGCCTTGGGGAGACACGGGTTCATCCCCGCGCATCACGCAGCCGAGCTCGACCAACGCGAGCGCGAAAGAGAGTGTGTGGGAATTCCTCTTCCATCCATATGGAAAAATACTCAAAAGAAGGGTTTTCTTACACACATGCCAGGTCGACGTCGCGCTAGTTTGGCCGCGCTTCTCAAGACACAAGGACAAATACAGTGACAGGGGGTATCTCGTTCAGTCCAGCGATGATGCCGGTCCAAAAAACTCGAACTTTGCCCGAGCATCGGGTACACCGAGATCGCGCAACGCGCGGCGAACCGCTTTCATGAACGGTTTCGGCCCAAGGTAATACGCATCCATGGCATCGGACGCCGGCAGCCACGCGGCGAGCAGGTCCTTGTCGAGAAAGCCGGTGGCGTCGGGTTCGGCATCACCCGTCCGCGGCGTCTCGTAGCAGTAGTAGCGATGCAGTCTGGGGTGTTTTGCCGCCAGTCCGTCGATGACGTCCCGGAAGGCATGTACGCCACCGTGGCGAGCCGAGTGAATGAAATGAATGGGACGTTCGGTGGCCAAGGCGGCCTGCAACATGGCCAGGGTCGGCGTAATACCGACACCGCCGCTGATCAGCACCAGTGCGCGATCGTTGTGCTCGAGCACGAAGTGACCGGACGGCGGGAAGAGCTCGACGGAGTCGCCCACGTCGACGTGGTCATGCAGGTAGTTCGACACGAGGCCGCCGGGCACGCGCTTGACGCTGATCCGGTAACCCTTTTCGTCGGAGGCCGCCGAGAGCGAATAGTTGCGACGTGCATCCTGGTCGCCCACTTGTAGACGCAGGCCGATGTACTGGCCCGGCTCGTGGACGATCACGGTACCGCCGTCGACCGGAACAAAATGGAAGGAGGTGATTTCCTCACTCTCCTTCACCTTGTGGGCAACAACGAAGGCGCGACCGTCGCGCCAGCCACCGGGGCTCGACGCCACGCGATCATAAATGACTTCTTCGGCATCGCCGAGGATGTCGGCGAGCTGTTGATAGGCGACGCCCCAGGCCTCGAGCACCGCGTCCGTGGCGATATCGGCGCCGAGCACCTCGCGGATGGCACGGAGCAGCGACGCACCCACGACCGGATAGTGTTCGCGACGAATCCGCAGCGATACGTGCTTGCTGATGATGGCGCCCACGAGATCGCCCAACGCGTCGAGCCGGTCGATATGCCGCGCGTACATCAGCACGCCATTGGCCAGCGCGCGCGGCTGCTCACCGGTCGCCTGGTTGGCCTGGTTGAAGTAGGGGCGCACTTCGGGGTGCTCGTCGAGGAGGATGCGGTAGAAGTGCGTCGTCAGCGCTTCCCCGCCCTGTTCAAGAAGGGGGACGGTCGAACGGACGATGGCGCGGTGTTCGGCGGAAAGCATGGGGCGGTCTCTCGTGTTTGGGGATGCCTTCTCTATCCACATCCCGTGCCAACGCCGACATACAAGCAACTTCATGGAGTTAGAATACGAAAGGGTCGAAGTGACCCACGCCATGAAGGGGTCATACTGACCCTTATGAGGTCAATATGACTGCACCACTGGCCGAGTTGAGCGCCCTTCTTCCCCTGGTAGACGACCTGTCACGCGAGCTGCCGGAAGCCGAGCGCTACCGCCGATTGCTCGATGCGCTGCGCTCGCTCGTACCCTGCGATGCCAGCGCCCTGCTTCGTCTCGAGGGCCGGGAACTCGTGCCCCTCGCCGTCGACGGGCTGACCGAGGACACGCTCGGCCGGCGCTTCCTGGTCGCCGACCATCCGCGCTTCGCTGCCTTGCTGGCGCATGAGGGGCCGACGCTGTTTCCAGCCGACAGCGACCTTCCCGACCCTTACGACGGCTTGGTCGAGGCGCATCTGCCACTCGACGTTCACGACTGCATGGGCTGCCCGCTGATGATCGAGGGGAGGCCCTGGGGCCTGGTGACCCTCGACGCGCTGGAAGCCGGTCGCTTCGAACCCTCCGACCTCGCGACGGTGCGCGCCTTCGCGAGCCTGGCCGCGGCCACGGTTTCCGTCGCCGAGCGCATGCGTGGCCTGGAGCGTTCCGCCGAACACGAGCGCGCACGTGCCGAGGGGTTTCGCCTGGCCGCCGGACAGGCGCCAGACCGCGCGCTGACAGGCCGCAGCCCGGCCTTCCGCCACTTGACCGACGATATCGCCACGGTCGCCGGCAGCGACCTCACCGTGCTGATCCGCGGCGAGACCGGTGTCGGCAAGGAGCTGGTGGCCCAGGCGATCCATGCGGCGTCACCACGCGCGGACCGGCCGCTGATCGCCGTCAACTGCGCCGCCCTTCCCGAACACCTCGTGGAAAGCGAGCTATTCGGCCATGTGCGCGGCGCTTTTTCCGGCGCGATGACCGACCGCCGCGGCAAGTTCGAACTCGCCGATCACGGCACACTATTCCTGGACGAAGTGGCTGACCTTTCCCTCGCGGCGCAGGCGACGCTTCTCCGCGTGATGCAGAGCGGGCAGCTACAACGCGTCGGCTCGGATCGCGAGCATCGCGTCGACGTGCGGATCATCGCCGCGAGCAACCGCGATCTGGCCGACGAGGTGAGGGCTGGACGTTGCCGCGCGGATTTCTACCATCGCATCAGCGTGTACCCGCTGCGGGTCCCCGCCCTGCACGAACGCGGCAACGATGTGCTGCTTCTGGCCGGTACGTTTCTTGAAGAAAACCGGGGTCGACTGGGCCTGGCAGGCCTGCGTCTTGCCGCTGACGCACAAGCGGCCTTGCTCGCCTGGACGTGGCCCGGGAATGTGCGCGAACTCGAGCACACCATCGGTCGCAGCGCGTTGAAGGCGGTATCGCGGCTGGGCGGTAAGACACGCGCGCTGACCTTGTCGGCCGCCGATCTGGAACTGCCAGTGGCCCAGACAGTGCCGCCTTCGCTACCCGAGCCCGCGCCCGAGAACAACGGCCTGTCCCTGCGCGCCGACCTCGATCGCTACGAGCGCACCCTGATCGAGCGCAGCCTGCAAAAAAACGCGCAGAACTGGGCCGCGGCAGCGCGAGAGCTCGGGATGGACCGCGCCAACCTGCGGCGATCGGCGGCGCGGCTCGGCATCCCGAGGTGACTCTGTCTTAACGTCCGATCGCGCGCAGCGGCTTGCCGCTCATGAGGTTGCTTTCGATCTGCTCGAGGGTCACGCCCTTCGTCTCCGGGACCAGCAGGAAGGTGATCACGATGAAGACGGCATTGAGGCCGCCGTAAAGCCAGAAGGTCTGCGCATTGCCGATGCCGCTGAGAAGGCTCAGGAAGGTCACACCAACGACCCAGTTCGTCGCCCAGTTGGTAAAGGTGGACGCGGCAATGCCAAAGTCGCGCCCCTTCAGCGGCTGCACTTCCGAGCAGAGCGTCCAGATCAGGGGACCGGCCGACATCGCGAAGCCGACAATGAAGAGCAACAGCATGCCAACGGTGAAGAACTGCTCGCCACGCGAATGGATGCCCAGCGACATCATCGTACCGACGACACCCAGGCCGATCGCCATGATGGTGAATCCCACATACAGGATGGGTTTGCGACCCAGGCGGTCGACGAGGCCGAAGGCGATCAGTGTGGCCAGGACGTTTGTCAGCCCCACCGCGGCGGTGAACCACATCTGCGCATGCGTGTCGTAACCCATGTCCTTGAAAATGCGCGGCGCGTAGTACATGACGACGTTCATGCCGGTGAACTGCTGCATGGCCTGAAGCAGCACACCGAGCCCGACGGAGCGACGGAAGTTGCCATTCTCCCGGAACATGCTCCAGCCGTGTTGCTTCGTCTTCAACTGTTCGTCGATGGCGGCGATTTCCTGTTTCACCACAGCCTCGTCGCCACGCAGCTTGGCAAGCACCACCTGGGCATCTTCGCGGCGACCACGCATGAGCAGCCAGCGCGGGCTATCGGGCAGGAAGAACAAGCCGATCAGGAACAGTACGCCGGGCGCGGCGATGATGCCGAGCATCCATCGCCAGTTGCCTGTTGAGCTGAAAGCCGTATCGGAGAGGAAGGCCAGCAGGATGCCGGTGGTAATCATCAACTGGTAGGTGGAGATCATCGCACCGCGGATCTTCTCCGGAGCCACCTCGGCCAGGTAGAGCGGCGCGGTGAACGTCGCCACGCCGATGGCTACGCCAAGGACGCAACGCGCCAGGATCAGTACGGCCGGCGACCCCGCTACTGCGCAGAACAACGATCCGCCGATAAAGACCACACCGGCAAACATCAGCGAGCGCTTCCGTCCCAGCGTGGCGGACATCCACCCGGCGGCAAGGGCGCCCACGCATGCGCCGAGCATCATCGAACTGACGATCCACTCGATCATGCTGTCGGAGACCTTGAAATCGGCCTGGATGAACTGGGTAGCACCGGAAATCACGCCGATGTCGAGGCCGAACATGAGTCCGGCTAGCGCGGCGAGGATACAGGTGGTAACGATGGCCGCCTTCGGGTGGGCGGCCTTGGCTTCTTGTCTGACAGCGGCATCCATGGAATCGGTCCTTCGCGGGAAAGTTGGCCTGAGCATTGGATGCCACGACATGTATTCGACCCGTATGCGCTGCGTCGGCGAGGGGTGATTACGCAAGAACGTGCGCGGATTCGGCAAACTCATTCGCAAAGTCGTTAGCGTCGTGCGGCTGGCTTCATGATCGGATCACCGTCATGGCATCCGTCGTCGGAAGTGGCGTCAGCAGCGCGTCGCCACGTGCGTTTTCCGACATTGACCACCGAAAGACGCAAGCGTCGCCAAGCGTGACAAGCGTTGGCCTGTGTTAGCGTCAATTGGTTCACTCTTACGCACGTTGCCACCTTGGTCATTCAACCCACCCAACCTATAAACGACGATCCCACGCTCACGACACGAGACGCGGCGCGCCTGCTCGGCATTTCCGTCAGCACGGCGCAAAAGTGGATCGAGAGCGGTGCGCTCGAATCGTGGAAAACGCCCGGCGGGCACCGCCGCATGCGCCAAAGCGCCGTGATCGCGCTGCTCGAGGAGCGCACGGCGATGTCCGCCGACACCGTGCTGGCCATGCCGCAGGAGCTCCGCGCCGAGCGTTGTCCCACCTATCCGGTGCCGCCCAMCGAGGCGGCACGCCTGCGCATGGTCGGACGCACGGGTCTGCTCGACACCCCGGCGGATCCCGCCTTCGACCGCATCACCAAGCTTGCGCGCCTGGTTGCCGGCACGCCGATGTCCGTCATTTCGCTGCTGACGGCCAGGCGCCAATGGTTCAAGTCAGCCTTGGGCACCAGCCTGAAGGAAACGCCGCGCGACCAGGCCTTCTGCAACCAGGTCATCCTCAGCGACGAGATGGTGACGATCGAGGACGCGCGCGAGGACGCACGCTTCAACCACAACCCGCTGGTCACGGGCGAGCCCCACCTTCGCTTCTACGCCGGTTGCCCCTTACGCGGTCCGGACGGTCACACGCTGGGCTCCCTGTGCGTCGTCGATCGCACGCCCCGCCGACTGGATACCATGCAGAAAGAGGGCCTGCGCGCCCTGGCGGACATCGCCGAAGACGAGATCCGCCTGTACATGCTGGAGCGCGGGCGCCGCTGGAGCTAACCTGGCGCTGGCGCCCACGGGTCGTAACTGCCGAAGTACCACAGGTGGCCCTCGGGATCCCGGGCGGAGTAACCGGCGCCGCCGTATTCCTTTTCTTCGTAGTCGTCGACGATACGCGCGCCGCGGGACCGGGCCAGTTCGTAATGCGCCCGCACATCGCTGACGATGACGCAGGCGCACTGGGTTTCCCGGCCACCGGTCTCGTCAGGCTGGATCATGTGCTGGCTGAAGGGCGTGTCGTCGCGCACGGAGCCGAGCATGACCATGCCACCGCCGAGCGTCAGCTGGGCGTGATCGACGAGGTTCGGCTGCTCCGCATTGACGTAGACCGCGTTCCGCGCGAAGCCGAAGGCGGTACAGAGGAAATCGATCGCTTCGAGCGCGTTCCGGTAACGCAGACAGGGAATGATCGTGCTGTTCATGGCGCGGGCTCCTCGTCGGGGAGCCCATACGTTACGCCAATTCCGCGACCGCGCGGCGCACATTGTCGATGCCGCCGGCCTGCGAATTCGTCGCGCGGGCCACGTCGGACACGCGATCCAGGAGCGCGCTGACCGACGCGAGGATATCGCGCATCGCCGCGCCCGCCTCGCCACTGCGTTCGCTACCTTCGCGAACACGGTCGAGGGTGCTCTCGATCAGCGTGCGGATGTCCTTCGCGGAGTCGGCACTACGTTGCGAGAGCATGCGCACCTCCTGCGCCACCACGGCGAAGCCTTTGCCGTGGGTTCCGGAGCGCGCCGCCTCGATGGCCGCATTGAGCGCGAGGATATTCGTCTGGAACGCGATCGAGTCGATCAGGCCGACGATCTCGGCGATATCCTGCGCACCTCCCTGGATAGCCGCCATCGTCGCAATCACGGCTTCGACCATCGCGCCGCCATCGGCGGCGGAACGGCTGGCGTCGTTGGCCAGCGCATTCGTCACGCGCGCCTGTTCGGCGATGGCCGGCACGGTGTCCGCCAGTTCGGTAAGCGATGCATGCAGCGTTCGCGTGGCGCGCGTCTGTGCCGACACGTCCGTGGCGTACTTCACGACCTTGAACGGGCGACCCGCCATATCGAGGATCGGGTTGTAGCTGCCCTGGATCCACACTTCACGGCCGCGCCGGTCGACGCGACGGTACAGCGACGAGTCGTACTCGCCCCGCCCCAGCTTCGCCCAGAACGCCAGATACTCCGCACTTTCACGATCCGCGCGGTCGACGAACATGCGGTGGTGCTGGCCGATGACTTCGTCGCGCGCGTATCCCATCGTCGCAAGGAAGTTGTCGTTCGCATCGAGGATGACCCCGTCGAGACTGAAGCTGATGACGGCCTGGGCCTTGTCAATCGCCGCGAGCCGGCCCTCCATGTCGGCGGCGCGGAGGCGCTGCTCGGTGACGTCGGTGGCGAACTTCACCACTTTGACGGGACGCCCGCGGCGATCGAGTACCGGGTTATAGCTGGCCTGGATCCAGACTTCGCGGCCGTTGGCGCCGAACCGGCGATACAGGCCGACATCGGGCTCGCCCTTGCCCAGACGCGCCCAGAAATCCGCGTATGCCACGCTGGCCGCCTCCGCCGGGTCGACGAAGATACGGTGGTGCCGACCGACGATGTCCCCGCGCGCGTAACCCAGCGCGGCGAGGAAGTTGGCATTCGCATCGAGGATCGTTCCGTCGAGCGCGAACTCGATGACAGCCTGCGTCCGGTCGATCGCCGCGATCTTGCCGCGCATGTCGGTGCGCGAACTCCCGAAGAGGTGACGAAGACGCGTGAGGATGTCGATGCGCATGAGGTTTACCTGCCCGGTGACGATGGTTCGCCCATCGTTATCGACGCCTGCGCGGCAACGCTTTATGCGCACTGCCGAATACGCGTAGCGTTGGTCGGCCATCGCCGCAGATGCGGCTTCCACATTTGGCAGGTTCAACGGATTCGGTTTATTCGACGACGCCGATGTTCAACAGACGCGAATCCGTGCGCCCGTGATCGTCGATGACACGAATCAGAAAACGCCCAGTGCGCTCGGGCGCCCACATGAGCGATTGGCCACTCGCCACACTGCCGACATAGGCGTCGTCGACGAACCAGTACAGGGTGCGTGATCCGGCGTCCGTCGTCGCCGCGAAGCCGATACGCTCGTTGCCCAGGCGCGACACGCGAATCTGGTAAGTGCTTCCTTTCAGCGGCGAGGTGATGCTCGGAGGATCACCCGCCAACTGACCGCCGCCCTGGCAATCGGGCAAGGGCGGTGGCGCGCGGCGTGCCATACCCGCCTGCGCGAACACACGAGCGAGATCGGACGGCCAGTATTCGTAAACTTCCGTGCGCGTCCGTTCGGGGTCGTAGGGGGGGCATGCCGGCTTTCCACTGTCCTTGTCCACGACGACGGGGCGATGGATGGTGCTGACGCGGATCGGCGACTTGCCCGGGATGAACCAGGTGCTGCCGACCTGGGGGCACCACGCGTTCGGCAGGTCGCCGCTGGCCAGGCAGATCGGTACGCGACGGAGGTTGGGTGGATTTCGCCGGATCGGCTCGGCCAGCCCCGGGCGTTCGGCACGCAGGGCGTCGGCGACACGAAAAAACAGCGGTGCAGCCGCATCCACGCCGACGAAGGCGGGATTGCCGCTACCGTCGAAATTGCCGATCCATACCACCAGCACGTAAGGGCCGAAGCTGCCCGCCGTCCACGCATCCCGGAAGCTCCACGAGGTGCCGGTTTTCCAGTACAGCGGCAACCGCGACGGCTGGGCCGCCACCACATCGTCCGGCCGGGGATTCTGGCGAAGCATGTCCATGACCATGAAGCTCGCTTCCTCGCTGAGCATGCGCGTGCCTTTCGTCCGCGGCTGCTCGGCCAGGGTACGCAAAGGGCGCAGCTCGCCGCGGTTGGCGAGCATGGCGTACAGGCCACCCAACTCCTGCATGGTCACTTCACCACCGCCGAGGACGAGCGCGAGCCCATAGTGCTTCTCGCTGGCCATGCGCGAGATGCCGGCATCTTGCAGGAACTGGTAGAGATTCGGGTTGGCGAGCCGCGCGGCGATCTGCACGGCAGGGATATTGCGACTTCGCACCAGTGCCTGGGTCGCCGTCACCGGACCGAGGAAGTGGCCGTCGAAGTTCTCCGGTGTGTACGGGCCGAACGCCGAGGGCACATCGCGCAGCACCGTCTCCGGATGAAGCAGACCCTGATCGAAACCGAGGCCGTAGATGAAAGGCTTGAGTGTGGAGCCGGGAGAGCGTTTGGCTTGCGTGCCGTTTACCTGCCCGTAGATCGACGAGTCGAAGTAGTCGGCGGAGCCGACCATCGCCTTGATGCCCATGTCGCGGGTATCGATGAGGATCGCGGCGGCGTTGCGGATGCCGCGATCGCCGCTCCGTTGTACGTACTGGTGCACCTGCCGCTCGAGGCTGTGCTGCAAGCCGAGATCGAGCGTGGTCGTGACACGCATGTCGTCACCGCCGTCGAGCCGACGTTCCGCAAGCACCTGCTCGACGAAGTGCGGCGCCTCGAACGGCAGGCGCGACAGCGGGCGGAGCCGCAGGGGGAGTTCGAACAGGGGCGCCGCATTCGCGTCCGTCGGGTGCTTCAGCACCCACCGGTTGAAGAGACGATCACGCGAGGTCTTCAGCGCGGCATCGATCACGGCACTGCCGTTGACATTGCCAGGCACGCCGCGCGACGGCTCCTGCGGTATCACTGCCAGCGTCAGCGCCTCTGGAAGACTCAGACGCGACGGCGCCTTGCCGAAGTAGGCGAGGCTTGCTGCGCCGACACCCTCCACATTGCGGCCGTAAGGAGCGGCGTTGAGATAGGCCTCGAGGATGTCGTGCTTGGAGTAAAACGCTTCCAGCTGCAGGGCACGCATCGCCTGCACGAACTTGCCACCGGGATGGCGTGTATCGAGGTGCCAGATCAATCGCGCCAGCTGCATCGTAATGGTCGAGCCACCCTGCGGGCTGCCATGCCTCACGTACGTTACCCATGCGCCGCGGACCAGGCCCCATGCACTCACGCCGGGATGCCAGCGGAACCAGCGGTCCTCGTGCAGCAGCACGCCATCGACCAGGGCGGGCGAAACATCCTCGAGCGGTACCCAGAGGCGATAGCGCTCATCGCTGGCGAGGGTGAGCCTAAGGAGGCGTCCGTCCGCATCGTAGACGGCCGTCGACGACGGGAACCACGCGCGGAGTGGCGCGTGTGGCCAGAGCCGCACGCCGACCGGCACGGCGACAAGCAGCAGCAACGCGACGAGCGCGTTGTGCCATTTGATCCGACGGAGGTGATAGATGACTTTCATCGTTACAGGCGCGTGCTTATAGGCGGGGGCCCTTCGCTCTTTGTGGGAGCCGATTCATCGGCGAATGGGTGCTCGCCGAATCCTGGCGTCCACCCACCCGGGCCCGCTGGCGCGGGATCGCCGATGAATCGGCTCCTACACTGCGCTTAAGGCTTGCGCTCCACGGTCATGGTGCCACCGCCGGGTGCGCGCGCCTGGACGCCACGGTCGTAAAGCGATTCGATCAGCGCCGGCGGGATCACGAACTTGCCGGCATTGGTCGCCTTGATGCGGTAGATGAACTCCTGTACGTCGGTGCTTGCCACACCGTAAACCACGACACGATCCTCGCGAACGTCCGCATACTCGGGTTTCCAGGTGGACTCCGGATTGCCGATGGGCGAGTGCCACGCGGGCGTATTGTCCTCTTCACTCTCGGCGGCGCCTTCGCCGTCTGCATCGGCGTCACCACCATCCTCCGCCCCCGACGACTCCGACGTTGCTTCATCCGACGACGGCGTCGCATCCGTCGCGTCTGCCGCATCCGCCGGCGCGGCCGTCGACAGCACGGGTTCGAAGCCGCCCGGCAACAGATCGACGATGGCGATGTTGTATGCGTCGTGATCGGTCGTGGAACGGACCCTCACGTGCACGTCGATCTCGTCACCGGTTTCGACCTTGTCGATCGATTTGCCCTTGGTGTCCGTGTACGTACGGGTGATCTCCAGACCGTCCTGGCGCGTATCGGACGAAGGCTTGCGGTCGAAACCGGTCTGCGCAACGCCGTACCAGGCCGTCGCATCGGCATCGTTCACCAGACGCAGGCGTTGCGCGCCCGCCGCCCAGTGAGCGTCGACCAGCGATCCCTTCACGGCACCGATCGGTGTGACCGCGCCGCTTGCCGCGACCGAGCCGATCGATAGCTTGCTCACGTCGCCACCAGCCTGCGACGCCCAGGCATCCAACGCCATGATGATCATGCCGGACGACAGCGTGTTGTAGTGCCCCTTGGCGAGCGGACGCACGAGGTTCTCGATCGTTTCCGGCGGCAAGGCCTTCGCCTGGTCCGGGAAGTGCCTGGCCAACAGGTAGAGCACCGATGCATCACGGATAGGCGTGTCGTAGTAGTCCTCGTAACGATAGGCCTCGTCCGTGGGCTTGCGCGCAAGCAGCTTGCGTGGACGAGCCATCAGGTCACTGGCCAGCTTGTCCTGATGCAGCAACTGGTACGACGCGGCGAGCCACGCGGCGGCAAGGTCGTCACGCCACTCCTTGGGGTAGACCTCGTCGAGACGACGCTGCACGGAAGCCAGGTCGTTCGTGGTGACATTGCCCTGTCGCGTGAGCAGGTAGATCGCATACGCGCGTTGACGCATCTCCACCAGGGAATCGCCGCTATCGTCGGCAGCGATCTGGCGCAGGGCGCTATCCGCCGAGGCCAGGAGGTCGGCCGGCACGGTCACCCCGTGATCGCCCGCCTCGACGAGGTAGTGGACGGCGTAGTCCGTGGCGAACACATGCGTGTCCGGCGTGGCGGTCCACAATCCAAAGCCACCCTGTCCGTTCTGGCGAGCACGCAGCACGTCGAACAGCGCCGCGACCGGATCGGCCGGCGGCGTCTCGTCTCCGGCCATGCGCGCCGGCTTGATATCGCCGAACTCCGGGCGCTTGCCCAGGATCAAGGCCGGCATGGCAGCGCTGATGACCTGTTCGGTGCAGTAGTGCGGGAAGTCGATCAGGTACGTGGCCAGGCCACGCGCCAGCACCACGGGCACGGTGGAGAAGGAGGCATCGCGCTTGGCGTACTCATCGTGCATGTCGCGCAGCGATGTCACGTCGGCACGACCGTGGGCATCGACGCGGCCGAAGGCGAGATCGGTCCGCAGCGGCGAGGCAGGCCGGACGGAAAGGTCCACGCTCTGCTTCGCCGACTTGCCATTGAAGCCGGCGGTGAACGTCATGTTCCCCGAACCCAGCTTCTCCGTGGCGCGCACGCGGAAGATCGCCACGCCCTCGCGCATTTCGCCGAGGTTGAGTGTGCTCGTCGCGTCGCCGACGATCTGCAACTGCGGGCCGAGCTTGAGGCTCACTGCCACGGGCACCTCCTTGCCGCCCAGGCCGGTGAGGTTGTTCGCCACACCGACGCTGATTTCCGCCTCGTCACCCGGTGCAAGGGTCGTCGGCACATTGGGCGAGAGCACGAAGTCGCCACGAACCGTGGTCTGGCCTTCGAACGTGCCGATCTTCTCCGGCGAGACACTCACCGCCATGACGCGCAGCTTGCCGTTGAAGTAATCAGGCACCTTGTACGTGAGGTCGCGCGAACCATCGATATCGACGATACCGGACCAGTACGCCACGGGCTTGTCCCGCTTCCGGCGGAAGGGGTTGAGCTGGCGGCCAATGGCACCGTCCGCATCGCCACCGGGCGCGGCCATCGTCATCAGCTTCTGGAAATCCGGAATGATCAGGTCGAGGATCTGCGACGTGGAGACCTCGAGCATCCGCTTGCGGAAGAAGTACTGCAGCGGATCACCCAGCTTGTAATGCGCCACCTGCAGGATGCCTTCATCCACGGCAAAGACCACGGCGCGCGTCGGCGTTGTCGAGGTCACATGGAAGGTAACCGTATCGCCAGGCTTGACCAGTTGTGGCGACTCCACGCTCAAGGCATTGCGCCGCGCATCCATGTTCACCGAGAACGGCACCACGCCGAACGACAACGGGCTCATGAAGATCTCGTCGGATGACGGATCACGCACGTACTGCACGTTGATGTAGCCGTTGCCCTCGAAGTCGGCTGGCACCGTGATGTGTTGGACCGTGCTCGTCGCGTCGGCATGGAACCAGGCGTGGGCATACACCTTGTCACGCTCGATCGTGATCAAGCCACTGCCCGCATAGGGCGCGCGGATGGCGATGTCTACCGCTTCCCCTGGCGCGTAGTCCTTCTTGGACAAGGTCAGCTGCAGCTCGGCGTTGCGCTCCAGCGAGCGCGAGACGTTGCCTTCGCCGGCGACCGACCAGGCGACGCGATTGATTTCCTTCCCCTCGGCATTCTTGAGCACGAGCGCAAAATTGCCCGGCTTGTCGGTCGGCAGCGCCACGTCGAGGCCACCCGCCGGGATGGTCAGCGGCGTTTCGGACACGGTGGTCTCGCGGGCCTTCGACTCGTACTTGAAGACGCCCGAATCCTGCTTGGTCAGCACGGAGACGAAACGCGTTTCGACGATCGCCTGCTTCAGGCCCTTGAGATCGATGCGCCTGGCGGACGAGTCGATCGCCACGAGGTTGACGCTGCGTTTCGCGTCGCGGCTCACATAGTCCAGGTTGTCGACGGCTCTGTAGCCGACGAGCCAGTTGTTCGACGACACCATACCCTGCGTGGCAGCGGCGACACTGCGCCCGCCCTCCGCTTCATAGGCCTTGGCAAGGAAATACAGCTGGTAGGTGGCGTCGGCGTACTTGGAAAGGTCCAGCGCAAACTCCGCATGGCCCTTGGCGTCGGTTTTCGCGTCGGCAAGCTTTTCTTCGAAGCCTTCTTTCGCGCGGCGCACGTCGTAGAAGTGGTAGTCCTTGTAACTGGGGAACGAGGGGAAGGCGGGACGCAGGACCAGCGAGCCTTCCACGCGTCGATCGGCCGCCGGCGTGCCGAACAGGTTCTGTACGTCGACCAGTGCCTTCAACGGCGCAGGCTTCACCCAGCCTTCGGTCACCGCCGTGGAAAGCTTGGCCGACACCTTCATGCGATCGGGCTGGAACTCCTTGACCTGCACCGTGGTACTGCCGATTTGCGAGTACGGCTTGCCGTCCTTGGCGATGTACAGGTTCACGGTCCAGTTGCCGGTCGGCGAGGTCTCGGCCGTGGTGTGGTCGAGCTCGGCAAACCCGGCCGCATCCATTGAGACGATCTGCTGGCGTACGGTCGTGCCACGCGGGTCGACCACCTCGGCGATCAGCGGCATGCCCGCGACGCTACGTGTCCAGCTGTTCGCACGGACGATCATGCCGATGTGGAAGAGATCGCCCGGACGATAGATGCCGCGATCGGAGAACAGGTAACCGGACAGCTGGCCCTGGCTATGTGCGTTGGGCTCGCCACCGATGTCGAAGCGCGAGAAATCCAGCGTGCGGTCGTACGACGTCACCGGCAGGAAGGAGAGGTCCTCGCCCTGGCGCACCACGTACATCGCCGGCGCCTTCTCCTGCGTGAAGCCCTTGAGATTGGCGAAGTGCGCACGACCATCCGCGCCGGTGTTCTGGGTGAACAGCGTGCTCCCGTTCTTCGCGATCACCGCGACCGAGGCACCGGACACGGGTGCGCCGGTCCGGATGGACTGGACAAAAATGTCCTGGCTGCCATCCATCGACTTCTTGGCGATCACGCCGAGATCGGTGATGACGACGAGGCGCTCATCCTTCGGCCAGTCGTACGGCACGCTGGCGCTGTCGTCATCGTCCTTCGCCGCCTCCGCCGCGGCGGCATCGGCATCGGCGCCGGCATCGCGGGCCGCGGCTTCACGGGCTGCCTTGACCCGGCGATCCCGCGCTTCCTGCACGGCCTTTTCGTCGTAGCCCGAGAGCTTGAGCAAGAATACGCCGCGCTTGCCGGCGGCTAGGTACTGGCCGAGGTCAAAGCCCTCGTAATGCGCTTTGCCTGGGCCCTCATCGGGGAAGGAGACCGACTTCACGAAGCGGTCGACGATATGGTCCGAGGTGAATCCGTACATCTCGGGCTTGGCGTAGCTGCCGGAGTTGAGCGATACCAGGTGCTGCAACTGGTCGGGCAAGACACGGCCGACTTCGATGCGCATGCCCGGGATGTTCCGCGAGACCACCGAGATCCGCTTGTCAGCGCTCAGCGACAGCAGGGAACCGTCTGCCATGAAGCGAAGCAGGCGCGGGTAGTCGGGCACGGTGAGCAGGTCCACGCGCGGCTTAGCCATCACATAGCCACCGAACGAGGTCATCCCCTTGTCGATCCGCACATAGATCCGCTGGCCCGGCTGGGCGTGGTAGCGGAAGCTCTGCGCTGCCGACCAGTCGTTTTCGGTCGGGACGATGTCCGGCTTGATCGAGGTGAAGGAACGCAGGTCGCTGTCGCCGATCGTGTCGAGCGACCAGGCATGCTTGCCGTCCTCCGGCACGACCCAGACGTGCAGGTGCTTCGCGAGTTCGGCGTCGCTGACCGGGCCGCCGAAGTTCATCACCACGACTTGCTCCGGCTCGAAACGGGCGTTGTCGACGAGGGTCGCCGAGACATCGTCGAGGGTGAGGCTGTAAAGCCCGGGCACACGCACGGCAGTCTCGAGCGCCTTGTCGGTGCCGTCGCCACCACGACTGCTACGCACGCCGTCGTCCATCTTCAGGCCAACCGAGCCGTCGTCACGCGGTAGCTGCAGGGGCTGCGAGTGAACGAAGGCGTTGAGGTGGTGCTCGTCGTAGGTGACGCTGAACTTGAGCTCCGCGCCACGTTTCTCGTTGCGGTTGCGCAGGTCGAGCGCGAGGCGCTTCTCCAGCTGCGCGGCGTCCACCGGATAGTTGAAACCCAACTGGACGATCGTCTTCTTCTTGGTCGGGTCCTGCGGGTCCTGATAGAACTCGCCGTTGACCACACGCGCCGTGAAGGGCGCCGTGGCGACCGTGAACTGGTCATCCGCCAAGAGTACATGTGGCGCGAACACCTTGGTCTTGTCGAAACGGACCTCGATCTTTCGGCCCACCGGCCAGTCGGCGGCGGGGACGAAGGTCAGCACGCGGTCGTTGTCCCAATGCCACTGGCCGGGAAGCTTCGGATCCATGGCGATGCCGTCGGTGACCGGCTTGCCCAGCGACTCGAGCTTTGCTGCGGACGCCGAGAAGGTGACCGTGAGCGGATGGACGGTCACCGGGACATGCTCGTAGTCGCTGACCTCCGGCGCCGGCGCCTCGAACGTGATCCGGTTCGGCTCGACCTGCTTCGGTCGGTTCTCCCACCAGTGCCAGCCAAACCATCCGGCGGCGACCAGGACAAGCACCCCGGCCATCGTCCCGGCGAACTTCAAGGGATGCTGGCGGGCGGCCTGGCCGGTGGCCGGCACCCATGCGGGTGCAGACCAGGACATGTTCCCGAAGACAGGGCGCAGGGCCGTACCGAGCAGCCAGAGCAGGCCGCGCAGCAGGCGCACGGGCAACGACGCGATGAAACGAAGCAGATCCATGTTTCCCTTCCGACCCGGTTGGTTCGTGTAACGGCGTGACGCCGTGCCCCGCGGATACGTCGATGCCGTCCACGCGCCCGGGGCGGTGTTTCGGCAGTCTGACGTCGATCCCCAGGATGATGCTGCGCGCGACCCCTGCCGCAGCGGCGTCCGGATTCTGACATGGCGGCGCCAGAGTTCGGGTGTTTTCGAGGCATTCGCGTGAGGCAATCAATCCGCAATAGAAGAAATCGGAATAGTTGAGCGAATCCGCCAGCTCGTGACCGGTCTCACGACGGGAACAAAACGACATTCAACCGAGCCCCGACTTGCGATATCGTCTGCTGGCAGGGGAAGCGAAGGGGAAAGGGATGTACGACGAGGCGAAAAGTCCTTACGAGCGGTCGCTCATCGCCAGTGACCGGGAATTCCGGGAATTGGCCGATTTCGCGCCCGTCATGATCTGGCGCTCGGGTACGGATCAACTCTGTGACTGGTTCAACACGCCATGGCTCACCTATACCGGCCGTTCGATGCGGGACGAGGTCGGCAATGGCTGGGCCACGGGGGTCCACCCGGAAGACATCGATCGATGTCTGGCCACCTACGTGGGCGCCTTCAAGGCACGCGAGCCCTTTTCCATGGAGTACCGGCTGCGTCGTCACGATGGCGAGTACCGCTGGTTGCTCGATAACGGCAAGCCGTTCTATCGCGACGACCGCTTCGCCGGTTACTGGGGGAGCTGCATCGATGTCACGGCCCACCGGGAGGCGGCCCGTGCGCAGCGGATCCTGGTCAACGAACTGAGCCACCGGGTGAAGAACACCCTTGCCGTGGTCCAGGCCATGGCGACCCAGAGCTTCGGCGAGGATCGACCGGTCGGTGAATCCCTGGAGGCCTTCGAAAGCCGGTTGCGGGCATTGGCCGGCGCGCACGACCTGCTCGTCACTTATGCCTGGGAAGACGTCGCCTTGCGCAACGTGGTGGAGGCGACCGTCGCGCCCCATGACCCCGGTCACGAACGCGTCGCCATCGATGGCCCTCCCCTTATGCTGGCCCCGGCCACGGCCGTCGCGATGGCCATGGCAGTACACGAGCTGCTGACCAACGCCGACAAGTACGGGGCATTGGCGGTTGGTTCCGGGCGGGTGAGCCTGAGCTGGCGCTTCGACCCCGACCTGGAGCGCGTCCAGATCATCTGGAAGGAAACCGGGGGGCGACCTGTCGAACCGCCCGTCCATCGCGGCTTCGGCGTCCGCTTCATCGAGCGCGTCCTGGCGGGTCAGGCGGGTGGCGAGGCCGCTGTCACCTTCGAGGAAGACGGCGTCCGCTGCCATTTCGAGGCGCCGGCCCGCTCCTGGCGCCACTCGACTGAAAATTTTCGTACCCCCGTGTCGATTGGCTGAGGGCACAATCGACGTAGTCATGAAGGCCGGGAACCTGTCCCGGCCATGACGACGGAGAAGGCGCATGCGTTTCATGGTGATCCTCAAGGCGACAAAGGCATCGGAAGCCGGCGAGATGCCCAGCGAGGCATTGATGACGGCGATGATCAAGTTCAACGAGGACATGGTGAAGGCGGGGGTGCTTCTCGCCGCCGACGGACTGCGTCCGAGCAGCGACGGCGCGCGTGTCCGCTTCGACGGTGACCGCCGCGAGGTCATCGACGGCCCGTTCGCCGAGACCCGTGAGCTGGTCGCCGGCTACTGGCTGATCCAGGTTCGCTCGCTCGACGAGGCCATCGAGTGGATGAAGCGTGCTCCCAACCCGATGGAAGGCGAAGCCTCCGAAATTGAGATTCGTCGCATGTTCGAGATGGATGACTTCGGTGAAGAGTCCCTGACGCCCGAGGCTCGCGCCACGGTTGAACGCATGCACGCGGAAGTCGCGGCAAAATCCTGATCAGCCCCTTTTGACGAGGAACGCCCCATGACCGTCACTCCTTATCTCTCTTACAACGGCAACTGCGAGGAAGCCTTCGAGTTCTACGCGAAAGTGCTTGGCGCGAAGATCATCATGATGGCCCGCTACAAGGACATGCCCGCGCAGCCGGGGCAGCCCTCGATGCCTCCGGGGACCGAAGAGAAAGTAATGCACGCGCGCCTGCAAATCGGCGAGCAGTGGCTCATGGCCTCCGACAGCCCGCCGCACATGCCTTATCAGGGCATGCACGGTGTATCGGTCGCCCTGGGCTTCGACAAGGCGGCCGATGCCGATCGCGTCTTTGCTGAACTGTCCGAGGGCGGCAGCGTGCACATGCAGATCGCCGAGACCTTCTGGGCCGAACGGTTTGGCATGTTCACCGACCGATTCGGCGTCAGCTGGATGATCAACGGCGCTGAAAAGCGTCCCAATCCCTGAGCCGGAGCAGCCCATGCGCTTTCTGATCGTACGTAAGGCCGATGCCGACAGCGAAGCCGGTGCCGCGCCGAGCCGTGAGTTGATCGACGCCATGGCCGAGCATCTCGATGCGCTGGCCGCGGAGGGCCGCTTCCTCGCAGGAGAGGGCCTCAAACCGAGCCGCGACGGCGTCCGCATCCATTTCGTCGACGGCCGCACGCCGGTGATCGTGGACGGTCCCTTCGCCGAAACCAGGGAACTGGTTGCCGGCTTCAGCATCATCGAGGCCGACTCGATGGAGCAGGCCCTCGCCTGGGTATCGGGATGGCCCGAGGAAGACGCGCACGGTGCGGCCGAGGTGGAAGTCCGACCGATCGGTTGCCCCGGCGGCCTCTCGGGTTTCGGCGACCCCGCCGAGGGGGACTCCGATCGGCCGCGCTACATGGTGATGTTGAAAGCCAACGCGCGGAGCGAAACGGATTTCGATCCGGGCCACGAGGTCCTTGGCAAGATGATGGAAGCGAACAAGGCCGGCCACGAGGCCGGCTTCCTCATCGCCGGCTTCGGGCTTTCCTCGAGCCGGCACGCGAAACGCGTGCATTTCGGCAAGGGCCACTCCTCCGTGATCGACGGCCCGTTCGCCGAGATCAAGGAGATGATCGCGGGGTTCTGGGTGCTGCGCGTGGACTCGATCGATGAGGTCATCGCCTGGGCGCAGACCTATCCCTTCCCTGATGGCGACGAGGCCCGTCTCGAAATACGCCCGCTCTACGCGATGCGCGAGCTGCTTGCCACGCTGGAGTGATGCGGCAGCGCGGCTTGCCTGTCATGACGTCGGATGCTTTGATCCCACGTCATGACCGCCCGCGACGCCCACCGTACGATCGACGCGATCTGGAAGATCGAATCGCCCCGACTGATCGCGACCATCGCCCGCATGGTTCGCGACGTGGGGCTCGCCGAGGAGCTGGCCCAGGACGCCCTGGTCGTGGCGCTCGAGCAGTGGCCGACGTCGGGCGTGCCGGACAACCCCGGCGCATGGCTGACCCAGACGGCGAAGCATCGGGCGATCGACCGGATCCGCCGTGAGCGCATGGCTGGCCGTAAGCTCGAAGCACTCGGCAAGGACATGGAGGGCATGCTCGAGTCAGCCGACGACACCCTGATCGACGCGCTCGACGACGATATCGGCGACGACATGCTGCGGCTGATCTTCACCGCGTGTCACCCGGTGCTCTCCATCGAAGCCCAGGTCGCGCTCACCCTGCGCCTGCTCGGTGGCCTGACCACCGACGAGATCGCTCGCGCCTTCCTCGTTCCCGAAGCGACGGTTGCGCAGCGTATCGTCCGCGCCAAGCGCAGCCTTGCCGACGTCTCGGTCACCTACGAGGTCCCTCGTGGCGACGAGCTGAGGGATCGCCTTGCCGCCGTGCTCCGCGTGGTCTATCTCGTGTTCAATGAGGGCTATGCCGCGACGACCGGCGGCGACTGGATGCGCCCGGCCCTGTGCGCCGAAGCGCAACGGCTGGGCCGCGTGCTTGCCGGTCTGATGCCCGCCGAGGCCGAAGTGCACGGACTGGTCGCCCTGATGGAAATCCACGCTTCGCGTGCGGGCGCACGTATCGGTCCGGGTGGCGACCCGATCCTCCTGCTGGAACAGGATCGGGGTCGCTGGGATCGCCTGCTGATCGGCCTCGGCCTGAAGGCCTTGCAACGTGCGGAGCGGTTGGGCGGCGCGAAGGGACCTTACGCCTTGCAGGCCGCCATCGCCGCCTGCCATGCGCGTGCCGCGCGCGCCGAAGATACCGATTGGGCACGCATCGCCGCGCTGTATGCGGCGTTAGTCGCCGTGGTCCGGTCACCCGTCGTCGAACTCAATCGTGCCGTCGCCGTGTCGATGTCGGAAGGTCCCGGGGTCGCCCTCGATATCGTCGAGTCCCTGGTCGACGAGCCTTCGATGAAGGACTACCACCTGCTACCCAGTGTGCAGGGCGACCTGCTCTTCCGCCTCGGACGTTTTGCCGAAGCGCGTGAGGCTTTCCTGCGCGCTGCCGCCATGACACGCAACGAACGCGAACAGGCCTTGCTGACGTCGCGCGCGGCTGCATGTACCGAGTGAGAGGCGTATCGTCGGGCGGATGAACATAGACCGCCTCGACCACATTGTCCTCACCGTCGCCGATATCGATACGACGGTCGCCTTCTACACGCGCGTGCTCGGTTTCGACCTCGTCACGTTCGGCGAAGGTCGCAAGGCACTCACCTTCGGCCGGCAGAAATTCAATCTTCACCAGCAGGGCAAGGAATTCGAACCCAAGGCGAAGGCGCCCACGCCTGGCGCGATCGATCTCTGCCTCATCGCCAGCACACCACTCGACGAGGTGATCGAAGAACTCAACGCCCTCGGCGTCGCTATCGAGGAGGGCCCGGTTGACCGTACCGGCGCGACAGGCCCGATTCGCTCGGTGTACCTGCGCGATCCCGACCACAACCTGATCGAAATCTCGAGCTATGTGTCCGGCTGAACTCCTGCGACCGCTGGGGTGACAGGGAAGATCGAAGCGCGCTATGCTGCATCGCAAATGCAATGCAGGAATAAGCCCATGAAGTCCGCCACGATTCCTTCGATCCGCGTTGAGCCGGCCTTTCGCCAGCAGGCCGAGAGCGTCCTCCGCGACGACGAAACGCTTTCTTCATTCGTCGAAACCGCCATGTCCGAAGCGATAGATCGTCGCCGGATGCAGAGTGAATTCATCGCTCGGGGCATTGCTTCACGTGACGAAGCAGCACGCACTGGCGTCTATCACGCAGCTGCGGATGTACATAAGGATATCGCCGAGCGCCTTGCTTGGTCACGAAAAGCAAAGGGCAAGTAATGAGCTACGAGGTCCGCTACACGGATGCAGCGCTAGCGGACCTTCACCGCCTCATGGACTTCATCGAGGGAGTCGACTCGACCTTGGCTGACCGCGCGCTCGATGCGATCGTCCGAGCCTCAGCGGTACTCGAATCATTTCCGTTCACTTGCCGCAAGGCGTCGCCCGACAATCCGTTTCTGCGCGAACTTGTCGTATCGTTTGGTTCGACGGGTTACGTCGCACTTTTCGACATTGCGGGCAGCCGGGTGACGATCGTTGCGTTGCGCCACCAACGCGAAGACGATTTCCTCTATTGATCGAGGTCAGTGCTTGACTTCGATATCCACGTCCGCGCCATCGGGCAGATCGTCGAGTTGGCGGAGGATCGAACCGGTGAGCTCGAAGTGCTCCTTCGCGGGAACCGGATTCAAGTTCTCCACGGTGTATTCGCCCTCGACGAAGATCGGCAGCGTGACGTAGGTGTAGCACTCGCCTTCCGCGCGCGTCTTGCCAGCTTCGAGCAACGCCTCGATGAGACCCGGCAGCAACCAGTCGTCGGCAATGTCTTCACGCAGCAGGGCGTTGAACGCGTCCACGTTGTCCGCGACGCGCTCGACTTCGGCGGTGCCGGTATTGAGCCAGAAGATGCCGCCTGCATCCGCCTCGAAGAACATGTCGCCCAGGGCCGTGAACAGGAGGGGCGTGAAGGCGTCGCCGATGAGCCAGTTCCAGGATTCGGCAAGCGCATCGATCGCTTCCTTGTCCGGCGTGCTGATGAGGTCGTTCCAGGTAAGCGCCATGGGGCTGGCCTTCGTACGTATCGGGGAGGGTCCGGGCATTTTAGGCCGAATCCCTCTGCAGGGTCGCCTCAGCGATCCAGGCCGGCGATGACGGCGTCGACGAAGGCTGTGCGCGCCCTGGCCTGTTCGTCGTTGGTGGCCACCGGCCACGCGGCCATTTGCGCGATCACGAGATGACGGGCGGGATCGATGTAAAGCAGCTGCCCGAAGATGCCGATGCCAGCAAAAGCGCCGTCGTCGTAGGTCCACCACTGGTAGCCGTAGCCGCGGCCGGGAACGCCGATGTCGGCGTGCTTGCGCGTCGCGTCGGCAAGCCAGCCGTCCGCCAGTACGGGCTTGCCACCCGCGATACCGCCATCGAGCAGAAACTGTCCGAGGCGCGCGTAGTCGGCCAGCGTGGCCGAGACACCGGAGCCACCCGCCTCCGTGCCGTCGACCTCGTCCTTCAGCCAGAGTGCGTCCGATGCCATGCCGTATGGCGTCCAGATCTTCTCGGAAAGATAGGCGGCCAGCGTCTTGTGCGTCGCGCGGGTGACGAGGATACCGATCAGATCGGTCTCGCCCGTCTTGTAGACCCAGCGCTCGCCCGGCGCGAATTCGCGCGGCAGCGGCGCCATGTAAGTGACCAGCAAGGGCACCCCGGGCTGACGCCTGCCTTCATACATCATGGCGACGTCGGACTTCGGATCGACGTAGTCCTCATTCCAGCGGACCCCCGAGGTCATCGTCAGCAGCTGGCGCACGGTGACGTCGCGATACGCGCCAGCCGCCAGTTCGGGAAGGTAGCGCGTCACTTTGTCATCGAGGCTGTGGATCGAACCGTCGCGCAGTGCCGCACCGACCAGGGTCGAGGTGAACGACTTGGCGACGGAGAACGATGTCCAGCGTGTCTCCGGTGTCGCGCCGAGGCCGTAGCGCTCGAGGCGCACGTGACCGTCCTGCACCACCATGACGCCGGCGACGTGATGCGCCGTCATGTACGTATCGAGCGTGCCCCCGTCGGCGAAACGAAGTGACAGCGGCGGGCCTTCCGGCAACGGGTGCGCGATGCCGTGGTGGACGACGTTACTGGCGTAGTGCGTTTCCATCGCGCGGAACGCGGCATCGCGCTGCGGCTGGTTCCAGAACAACACATCGGTACGCCGGGCGTGCGGCGTGGCGCACGCGGCCAGGACGAGGGTGGCGGCGAGAAGGAAACCGCGTACCGCTGTCATGTCGTCTTCCTCGCACGGCGACGCACTTCATAAGCACCCAGCGCAAGCGAGGCCAACACGAAGGGACCCAAGCCATAGATCGCGCGATACGCCAGCAAGGCGGCGAGTACCTGTGCGCGCTGTTCCTGCGGGAAGGCGGCGAGCGTGATCGCCTCGAACGCACCGATGCCACCGGGTGTGTTGCTGACGATACCGGCGAGGATCGCGCCCACATAGATCGGTGCGAAGTCGAGGAAGCTTCCGGCGATGTCCGTCGGCAACAACAGGTACATCGCCGTGATCGCGCCGATCATCTCCACGACGCCGATCACGATCTGCGCACCGGCCGACCGGGCCGATGGCACCGGCGTGGTGAACTTCCACAGTTGCAGTTCGTCGTGCTTGCCCGCCAGCCAGCGCAGCAGGAGGACGAAGAGAATGATCAGGCCCATGCCGAGCCATCGGCCCCAGCCGTGGGCGATCGCCGGCTCGAGCATCAACGCGATGGCGGTGACACCCGCGAAACCCATGCCCACCGCAAAACCGACCAGACCGACGACGCGGGCGACATCCGGCGCGCTGACGCCTTGCGTGGAAAGCATGCGGTAGCGCAAGGCGGTCCCGGTAATCGCGTGGAAGCCGAGCGCATTACAGACGGCGTGCGTGGTCACACCGGAGAAGATCTTCATCCGCATCGAGACCTTGCCGGGCACGACGGTTTCCACGGCGAAGACGTCATAGGCGGTGAGGCAGGCCCAGCTGACCAGGGTCGCCAGGATCGAGCCGACGACATGCCACCGGGGAATCCGCTCGATCGCGGCGAGCACGTCGTGCCACGCCATCCTCGCGATATAGCGGTGCAGCAGGAAGATCGCGCCACCCACGATCGCCGCGGTAAGCAGGTACTTGATGGCATGGGTCGCGATGACCCTGCCGCCCTGGTTGTCATGCCCTGCCGTCACTGCGTTGCCTGGTTCGCCGGGTGGTGGTTCACGAAAGGCGGGCATCATCCCACGAGCCGGGGCCGCCCGGGGCCCCGACGACCCGGCCATCGCGGATTTCGAAGGTGTGGCCATCCAGCGCATCGACATCGGCGGGGTCGTGGGTGATCACCATGAGCTGGAGATCGTGGCGCGCCTGCAGCGCCAGCAGTTCGGCACGCATACGCCCGCGCAGCGCGGGATCGAGGGCGGCGAAGGGCTCGTCGAGGACGACGATCCGGGGCTCGGTCGCCAGGGCCCGTGCCAGGGCGACGCGTTGGCGCTGGCCACCGGAGATGCGCGACGGGTAGCTGTCGGCGATGTTTCCGAGCTCGAGGCTATCGATCCAGCGCTGCACGCGCGCATCCCTTCGGCGTCGTCCCGGATTCAGCCAGCCACGGTCGAGGCCGAAGCCGATGTTCTGTGCCACGGTGAGATGAGGGAACAGGGCGTAATCCTGGTAAACATAGGCCACGTCGCGCACACGGGTGGGCAGGTCCACGCGCGACGCCGAGTCGTACAGGACGCGGCCATCGATGAGCACGTGGCCCGCGTCCGGCGTGAGCAGGCCGGCCACGGCGCGAAGCGTCAGGCTCTTGCCCGAACCTGACGGCCCGAACAGGACGATGCGCCGTTGTTGCGAAGCGATCGTGACATCGAGTTCGAAATGGCGTTCGTCCGAACGCAGCGTCTTGCGGATAGCGATATCGACACTCATGGCCGCGACCGCCGCAGGTGATCGGGCGCCAGCCAGCCAGCGAGTAGCAAGGCGATCACGCAGGTCACCGACGTCACGGCGACCATCAGGCCCGCCGTCCCGTCGTCACCGGCCTGCACCGCGGCGTAGATCCCGACGGACAAGGTTTGCGTCCGACCCGGCAGGTTGCCGGCGATCATCAGCGTGGCGCCGAACTCGCCCAACGCCCGCGCGAACGCCAGCAGCGCGCCGGCCGTGATGCCACGTGCCGCCAATGGCAGGGAGACACGAAAAAACACGGCCGCCTCGCGCAGGCCGAGGACGCGCGCGGCACTCTCCAGCTGGGGATCCACCGCCTCGAACGCCGCACGAGCGGCCTTCTGTACCAACGGAAAGGCGACCAGGGTGGAAGCGATGACCGCCCCCTGCCAGGTGAACACCAGTTCGACGCCGAGCCGGTCCAGCCAGGCACCGAAGATGCCACGTCGACCCAGCAGGACGAGGAGGTAGTAGCCGAGCACCGTCGGCGGCAGCACCAGCGGCAGGGTGAGGATGGAATCGACGACCTCGCGCGCAGGCGAGCGCCACCGCGACAGACCAAACGCCACCGCGACACCCAGCACCAGGTTGATGGCCGTCGCCCACAGCGCGACCTTGAGCGTGAGCGCGAGCGGTACCCAGATGGCGCCCACCGGCACTCAGGGTGCCTGGAAGCCGAACCCGGCGAGGATGCCGCGCCCCTCGGGCGACTGCACGAAGGCCTCGAACGAGGCCGCCTCCCCTGACTGTTTCGAGCCGGCAACCACGGCGATCGGGTAGGTGATCGGCTTCGGGGTCGGGACCGTGGCGGCCACGTCGACCTTGTCCTTCACGATGCTCGCGTCCGTGGCGAACACAAAGCCCGCGTCCACTTCGCCACGGGCCACGTAATCGAGGCTCTGGCGAACATTCTGTGCCAGGACGCCCTTGGCCGATACGACGTCCCACAGGCCTTGCTGCTCGAGAGCGGCTTTGGTGTACCGGCCCACGGGCACCGACGCGGGGTCGCCGTAGGCGACGCGCTTGATGGTGTCGGCCTTGAGGTCGGCCGGCGACGTCACCCGTGCCTTGCTGCCTTTGGGAACGATCAGGACCAGGCGATTGCTGGCGAAATCCCGGCGGGTGGCTGGGTCGATGGCCTTCGCCTCCGCCGCCTTGTCCATGGCGGTCTGGTCCGCCGAGGCGAAGACATCGGCCGGCGCGCCGCTGGCGATCTGCCGCAGGAGGACGTCGGAGGCGGCGAAATTGAGTACCACATGGGTACCCGGGTGCTTGCCCTCATAGGCCTTGCCCACGGCCTGGAAGGCGTCGGTCAGACTGGAGGCGGCCGAGACCACGAGGTCGGCGGCCGCAGCGCCGCCGGAACCGATGATCAGGATGAGCGCGACAAGCGGGCGAAGGCGCATGGAGTCGGTCCCGGCGGAAGGTCTCGCAATATAGGTACGCCCGCGCCGCAGGGTCAACGCTGCGTCAGCCCGCGGCGAGCACCACGAAGCTGCGCGGCGGTGCGATCAGCTTGCCATCCTCGGCCGGCGTATCGACGGCCAGCTCGAGATCGGTCGAGAAAGCCACGGTCCAGCTGCCTTCGGGCAGGCTGAACTCGACGCCACCGTCGAACGCATTGATGAGGATCAACACGGTCTGGTCGTTCCCGCGCTCGCGCACGCCCGAGGCCTGGCTGCGACCGTCGAGCAGGATGCCGATGGAACGGGCACGCGGATCCTCCCAGTGCTCCTGCTGCATCTCGCCGCCACCCGGGTTCAGCCAGACGATGTCGCGTACCTCGGCCACATCGTCGTAACGGCCGTCGAGAAAACGTCCGCGCCGAAGAATCGGGAAACGATCGCGGATGGCGACCAGCTCGCGCACCGCCGTGGCCAGGCCCCCCTGGGTCGGATCGTCGTTCCAGTCGATCCAGCTGATCTCGTTGTCCTGGCAGTAGGCGTTGTTGTTGCCGTTCTGAGTGTTCCCGCGTTCGTCACCGGCCAGCAGCATCGGCGTGCCCTGGGCGAGGAACAGCGTGGCCAGCAGGTTGCGCGACTGTCGCTGGCGCATGGCGCGGATGCCCGCGTCCTTCGTATTGCCTTCGGCGCCGTGGTTGAACGAGTGGTTGTTGCTCGAACCGTCCTGGTTGTCCTCGCCGTTGGCGTCGTTGTGCTTGTCGTTGTAGCTGACCAGATCGCGAAGCGTGAAGCCGTCGTGCGCGGTGATGAAGTTGAGCGATGCGTAGGGGCGGCGACCGCGTTTGTCGAACAGGTCGGCGGAACCGGTGAAGCGACGCGCGAACTCGGCGAGCGTGCCGCCCTCGCCCTTCCAGAAGGCGCGCACGGTATCGCGGAATTTGTCGTTCCACTCGACCCAGCCCGGCGGGAACTCACCGACCTGATAGCCACCCGGGCCACAGTCCCATGGCTCGGCGATCAGCTTCACCTGGTTGAGCACGGGATCCTGCGTGCAGGAATCGAGGAAGCCGCCGTTTTCGTCGAAGCCGTAGGGCTCGCGACCAAGGATCGTGGCCAGGTCGAAGCGGAAGCCATCGACGTTCATCTCGGTCGCCCAATAGCGCAGCGAATCGTTGACCATCTGCAGCACGCGCGCATTGCTGAGGTTCACCGTGTTACCGGTGCCGGTGTCGTTGATGTAGTAGCGCTTGTCCTCGGCAAGTCGGTAATAGCTGGCGTTGTCGATGCCCTTGAACGAGAGCGTCGGCCCCATCTCGTTGCCTTCGGCCGTGTGGTTGTAGACCACATCGAGGATGATTTCGAGGCCGGCGCGATGGTACGCCGCGACCATGTCCTTGAACTCGCGGGGATCGCCGCCGGACATGTATCGCGTCTTCAGGGCGAAGAAACCGATGGTGTTGTAGCCCCAGTAATTGCGAAGCTCTTTTTCCTGCAGGTAGTGGTCGTCGAGATAGGCGTGCACCGGAAGCAGCTCGACCGAGGTCACGCCGAGGTCACGGACGTAGTCGATGACCGCCGGCGTGGCCATGCCGGCAAACGTGCCGCGCAGGTGCTCGGGCACATCGGGATGCAACATCGTAAAGCCACGCACGTGCGCCTCGTAAATCGCCGTGCGCGTCCACGGAACCGATGGTTTGCCGTGTTCGACCCACTTGTATGAGGGATCGATCACCATCGCCTTGGGCATGAACGGCGCGCTGTCGCGTTCGTCGAAACTGAGGTCGCCATCGGCGTGTCCGACCGTGTAACCGTAAAGTTCGTCGGCCCAGATCAGGTCGCCGACGATCTGCTTTGCGTAGGGGTCGAGCAGGAGCTTGTTCGGGTTGAAACGGTGGCCGTTCTCCGGCTCATAGGGGCCGTGGACGCGATAGCCGTACAACTGGCCCGGACCCACGCCGGGAACATAACCGTGCCAGACCTCGTCGGTGTACTCGGGCAGGTCGATCCGTCCGGTCTCATGGCCGGATTCGTCGTAAAAGCACACTTCCACCCGCGTGCCGTGGGCGGTGAACAGCGCGAAGTTGGTGCCCTTGCCGTCCCAGGTGGCGCCGCGCGGAAAGGGTGAGCCTTCGCGCACGGGCGAGGCGGCATCGTAACGGGCATCAGGCATGGCGGTGTTCTCGGAGGCGGACCTGCAGGATGGCCAGCCCGACGACAGGAAAACGTGAGGGCTGGCCCGCGCCCGCACGCCCCGCAGGATTCGCCAAGCAAGTTAGCGGGGGCGGTGGCAGCGTGGCGCCGTATTCATGGAGGTTGGCGGGGATGAAACACGCGTTACGCATCATTGGAGGCCTGCTGGTGATCGGCACGCTCGTCATCGTGCTGTTCTTCTGGCTGGATCGTACCGAAACCACGACGGATGCCTATGTCACCGGTCGCCTCCACCCCATCGCCCCACGCGTCACCGGCACCGTGGTCGCCCTGCACGTGGACGACAACCAGCATGTGAAGGCGGGCGAGGTATTGCTGGAACTGGATACCCGCGATTTCGATGTCCGGGTGGAGCAGGCCCGGGCCGATATCGACCGCGCCAAGGGACAAGTGGCCAGCGCCGAGGCGCAGATCGTCGAAGCCAATGCATCCATCGTTGCCGCCCAGGCCAGCGTGGAAAAGACCGCCCTCGACCTGAAGCGCAACAGCGAACTGGTCCACGAAACGCCGCGGGGCGTGTCCCAGCAGGAATACGATGCGGCCAAGGCGGCGTCCGACTCAGCACGCGCCAACAAGGCCAGCGCCGACGCACGCAAGGTGGCTGCGACCGCCGCCGCCGAATCGGCTCGGGCGCAGGTCGCTACGGCCGAGGCGTCGTTGCACGATGCCAACCTGGCCTACGGCTACACCAAGGTCCTGGCCCCGGTCAGCGGCTATGTCGGCCGGCGCTCGGTCGAGGTGGGCGCGCGGGTCAACGCCGGGCAGACCCTGCTTTCGATCGTGTCCGACCAGGTCTGGGTGGTGGCCAACTTCAAGGAGACCCAGTTGCATGGCATGAAACGAGGCACGGAGGCCAGGATGACCATCGATGCGCTGCCGGACGTCACCTTCATCGGCCACGTGGACAGCCTGTCGCCGGCGTCGGGTTCGCAGTTCGCCCTTCTGCCGCCCGACAACGCCACCGGTAACTTCACCAAGGTGGTGCAGCGCGTGCCAGTGAAGATCCTCTTCAGCGACGATGACCTGCGGCGCTACCGCGAACGTCTGGCGCCAGGCCTGTCGACGATCGTGAAGATCCATGCGAAGGACGGCGGCCCATGAGAGCGCGGACGATCGTGCTGGCACTGTGCGTCGCCGGCCTGGGCGGCTGCGTGCTGGGGCCTGACTACCAGCGCCCGGACACGCCGGCGCCCGGCACCTGGAAACAGTCCCCCGCCTCGACTGCGCCCATCCCGGATGCCTGGTGGCAGCTGTTCGGAGATGACGAACTGGATCGCCACGTCGCCGCGACCCTGGCCGCCAACCAGGACCTTGCCGGCGCCCTCGCCCGTTTCGACCAGAGCCGGGCCCTGCTCGGCGTCGCGCGGGCGGACCGGTACCCGGACGTGAACTTTGCGCCGGCCTACTCGCGGGCCCGCACCTCCGGAACTCTCGACAATCGCTTCCCGGTCCTCGAGACCACGGTGTGGCAAGCGCCGGTCCAACTCGCCTACGAGGTGGACCTCTGGGGGCGCGTGCGCCGAAGCGTCGAAGCCGCGGGTGCCGATCTCCAGGGCAGCGCCGACGCGATCGCCGCCGTGCGCCTGAGCCTCGCCGCGTCCACGGTGTCGACCTACCTGTCCTTGCGCAGCAGCGATCGCGAGATCGATGTGCTGGCGCGCACGGTGGGTGTACGCGAGGACGAGCTCAAGCTTGCCGATCGCCGTGCCCGCGCTGGCGTGGTGGGCGATCTCGATGTGCTACGCGCCCGTGCCGACCTGAGCCAGACACGTGCCGATCTTGCCGACGCGCGTCGCCGTCGCGACAACCTCGAACAYGCGCTGGCCGTCCTCGAAGCACGTAACGCCGCGGAATTCAGCGTGGCAACCGTTGCCTGGACACCCCACGTGCCGGATGTACCGGCCGGCCTGCCGTCGACCCTGCTCGAACGCCGCCCGGATGTCGCCAGCGACGAGCGCGCGCTCGCAGCCGCAAGCGCACGCATCGGCGTGGCGAAGACCGCTTTCTTTCCCTCGGTGAGCTTGACTGCCTCGGGCGGCTTCGTCAGTCCTCGCCTGGGCGATCTCACCAATAGCCAGAGCGAGATCTGGTCCTTCGGTCCGGTGGTGACCCTGCCGATCTTCGAGGGCGGGCGTAATCGCGCGCGGCTCGAAGGTGCGGAGGCCGCGTATCGCGGCGCCGAGGCCAAATGGCGGCAGACCGGCATCACCGCCTTTCAGGAGGTGCAGGACGCGCTCACCGATACGACGTGGTTGCGCGAGCGCGGCACCGCGCTCGATGCCACGGTCGACGCCTCCACGGCGGCGGCGAAATTGTCGCGCTCACGCTATGACCGTGGATTGGCCGGCTACTTCGAGGTGGTGGACTCCGAGCGTCAGGCGTTGAACACCCAGCGCGCTGCCATCGAGAACGACCAGCAACGGCTCCTTGCCGCGGTCTCACTGATCAAGGCGCTCGGCGGTGGGTGGAAGGAAGGCGATGCCGTACCACGCCAGCCTGACGCCACGGCGGCAGCCTCGCCATGAATGCCACGGCGCCCGTGGCGACCGCAGCCCCCGCACCGCCGGCCAACCTGCCCTGGCTCGGTATCGTCGCGGTCCTCATCGGTGCGCTGGCGACCACGCTGACATCGCGACTGACCTCGATCGGTCTGGCCGATGTTCGCGGAGCCGTTGGCGCCGGGTTCGACGAGGGCGCGTGGATTCCTACCGCCTTCTCCGCGTCGCAGATGATGATCGGGCCGTTGTCGGTCTTCCTCGGTCGTGCCTTCACGCCACGTCGTGTGCTGCTGGTCGGTTGCGTCGTCTACGGCGTGGCGGAGTTCCTCATTCCTTTCTCGCCCGACCTGCGCATCCTGCTCATGCTGCAATGCCTGGCCGGGCTCGGCTCGGGCACGTTCATCCCGCTGACCGCGGCCTTCATCCTCACCGCGCTACCCAAGAGTCTCTGGCCATGGGGACTGGCGGCGTATGCGATGAATATCGTCCTCGGTCTCAACATCGCGTCCACGCTGGAAGGCTGGTACGCGAACCACGTCAACCTGGACTGGATCTTCTGGCAGAACACGGTCGTGGCCGTGCCCTTGTTCGTGCTGTACTGGTTCGGCCTGCGCCGTCTTCCCGTCGACCGGGATTACCTGCGCAACGGCGACTTCCGCGGCATGTTCACCGGTGGCGCCGCCTTCACCTTCATCTTCATCGCACTGGACCAGGGCGACCGGCTCGACTGGTTCTCGTCCACGCTGATCGTCACGTTGTTCGCCCTGGGCGTCATCTGCCTCGGCCTGTTCCTTCTGCATGAATCGACGCTCGACGCGCCGAGCGTGGACTTCACCCTGCTCATCCGGCGCAACGTCTTCCTGCTGATCCTGCTGGTGACGGCGACGCGCTTCCTGGTGACCGCCAGCAACACCCTGGTGGCGAACTACCTGATCCAGGTGCGCGGCCTGCGTCCCGAGGAGGTCGGGAATGCGGCACTGTGGGTGGCGCTTCCCCAACTGGTCATCGCGCCGATCGTCGCCTGGCTGCTCAATCGCGCCGATGCACGCTTCGCGATCGGCACGGGCTTCGCCATCGCGACCGCCGGTTTCCTGCTGGCCACCGGCATCACGTCCGAGTGGGCGGAGCCGAATTTCAGTCTCGCCCTGTTGCTCCAGGCCGTGGGCGAAACCCTGGAGCTGACAGCGGTGATCTATTTCTTCGGACACCACGTGGGACCGGCCGATGGCATCACCTTCGGGGCGATCATCCAGACCGCCCGGCTCTTCGGTGGCGAGTTGGGCACCTCGGTCCTGGTCATGTTTACGCGCAAGGCCGAACAGGTGCATTCCTACTGGATCGGCCAGCACATCGTCGCCGGCGACCCGATGACGGACGAACGCATCCTCGCCTACACGCAACTCATCGGGGCGTCGACGCAGGGCACCGGTGGGCCCGCCGCGCGAGGAACCGGCTTGCTGTCCGCCGCCGTGCGCGAGCAGGCCTATACCCTGTCGACCCTGGACGGCTTCCTGCTCGCCGCCGTGGTCGGCACGCTGGCGGTCGCCCTGGTGCTGTGCCTGCGAGAACCGCCGGTGCTCGTCAATCCTCCCGCCGTCCCGGCGCTGCCACCCGACGACCGTGACACCGCGCCGCATCCCGCACCCTCCACTTCGTGACATCATCCCTGGACCCACGTCCAGGGTTGCAAACATAGGGGACGCCGACGTGCGTCGTGGTTTGGCACGAAACCGCTGGTTGGGATGGATGGCGCTGGTCGCCGTCTGGCTCACCGTGCTGGCGCCGTCGGTCTCGCGGACCGTGTCGGCGGCTTTCGTGTTCCCGGACCTCGGTGCCTGGTGCGAAGCCTCTCCGGGCGATCACCATGCTGGCGCGACCGGCCACGATGCGGATGGCCCCGGTGACGGCGCGGCCTGCGGCTACTGCACGCTGTTCGCGCAGATGCCGGCCCTGGGCAGTGCGTTCCACGTTGGCCATGCCTTGCCATCGCCGGCGCGTATCCCCGCCACGCTTCCAGCCATCCGCGCACATGTGCCGGTGGCCATCCTGTACGCCCCACCACGAGGTCCGCCGGTCGACGCGCACGCCTGATCGATTCCGATCCCGCCGTACGCCACCGACCCACGGACTTATCGCCATGACCCTGTTCCCCACGAATGGACGCGCGCTTGCGCGTGCCGTCGCCTGCGCACTCGGCGCCACCTGCCTGCCGCTGCACGCTGCCGATGGCCCCGACGAACCCCAACGCACGACCACCTTGCGCGAGGTGCGCGTTTCCGCGGCCAGCCATGGCACGCCCGTCGATCCCGACCTGCCGGCCGCCGTCGAGACGATCACGGCCGAGCAGCTCGACCGGCTCAATGTGATCAACGCCGAGGACGCCCTCAAATACCTGCCGTCCTTCGGCATTCGCAAACGCTTCACCGGCGATGAGAACGCCACGTTTTCCGTGCGGGGGACCAGCAACCAGCAGAGTGCCCGCGGCCTGGTCTATCTCGACGGTCTTCTACTCTCCAACCTGCTGGGTAACAACTGGGCCAATCCGCCCCGCTGGTCGATGGCCTTCCCGGAGAACCTGTCGCGCGTCGATGTGATCTATGGGGCCTACTCGGCGCTCTATCCCGGTAACGCGATCGGCGCGACCGTACTGATGACCACCCGGATGCCCGAGAAGCTCGAGGTCACGGGCGACGTGCAGGCATTCACCCAGCATGTGCACACCTATGGGGTCGACCGCGACTACGGCGGAAGCAAGCAGACCGCGACCATCGGCGACCGTGACGGCCGGTTCGCTTTCCTGATCGGCGTGTCGCACCTGCAAGCCAACGGCCAACCCCTGGTCTATGGCACGCAGAACCGGTCGACCGTGGCGGGCGCACGCAATCCGGTCACCGGCGCCGTCGGCGACACGGGAGCAAACGGTGTGCCGCGCGAGGTGCTCGGCATCAACAGCGAAGGTCAGGAGGCGAGCGGCCAGGACGAGGCGCACGCACGGCTCACCTATGACGTGACGCCCGAGCTCACGGCGGCGGTCACCGCCGGCTACTGGAAGCAGGACCTGTCACACCGTACGGAGACGTTCCTGCGCGATGCCAACGGCCAGCCCGTGTGGTCCGGACCGGTGACGATCGACGGACGCCAATACACCGTGCCGGCGAATTTTTTCGCACCGAGCACCCGACAAAGCCGCAACTATCTCTACGGCGTCTCGCTGGGCACGCACCGCGATAGCGGCTGGAACATCGAGGGCGATGCCTCGTATTTCGACATGGATCGCAATCGCGACCGTGTTGCCAACGCGGTGACCGACAACGGCGCGGGTCTGCTCACCGCCGGCGACGGCAGCCGCTGGCGCACGTTCGACCTGCGTGCCAGCCACACGCCCGATACCCTCGGTCCCAACACGCACGCGGTGAGCTTCGGCTATCACTTCGACGGTTACGCGCTGGACAACGCGACGTACAACTTGGCGAACTGGCGCAACGGCGATGCCGGCGCCCTCACGACCGCAAACGGCGGCAGCACGCAGACCCAGGCCGTGTATCTGCAGGATGCGTGGCAGCTGATCGAACGCTGGCGACTCACCGTGGGTGCGCGCTACGAGCAGTGGCGCGCCTTCGGCGGCTCGCGTTCCACCTCGACGGCCACGGTGGGCTACCCCGAGCGGAAGGAGTCGCATACCTCACCCAAGGCATCGTTGGCTTACGACGCCAGCGACACCGTGACCTTGCGCCTGTCCGGTGCTCGCGCCTATCGATTCCCCACGGTAAACGAACTGTTCCAGGGAACGTTCAACGGCATCGCGCTGATCAACAACGATCCCAACCTGAAACCTGAGAACGACCTCTCACGTGAATTCTCCACGGAGTGGTATCGCCCCAACGGTGTCGCGCGCTTCACCATTTACCGCAGCGATACGCGCAACACGCTCTTCAGCCAGACCGATACGACAGTGTTCCCGAACGTGACGAGCGTGCAGAACGTCGGTCTGGTTCGCACCCGGGGTGCCGAGGCGAGCTATGACGGTACCGGTGTCTGGTGGCCGACGTTCGACCTCACCGCCAACGCGGCTTACACCCAGGCGACCACGGTGAGCAATGCGCGCAACCCCGCCTCCGAAGGAAAGCAGTTCTACCGGATCCCGCGCTGGCGCGCCAACGTGATCGGCACGTACCACGCCAGCGAGCGTGTCGCGATGACGCTCGCCGGGCGCTATTCCGGCCGGCAGTACAACACGCTCGATCACAGTGATATCCACCCGGACACATTCGGCGGTGCCAGCGCCTTCCTCACCTTCGATGCCAAGCTGACATGGAAGGTGAGCGATCACGTGGAACTGGGCGCCGGTGTCGACAACCTGACCAACCGCCGCTACTACGTGTATTACCCGTACCCGTCGCGCAGCTATCTGGTGGAGGCGAAGTTCCGGCTTTGACGTATCGGCGCCGGCAGGTGTTCATCGAGCATGAACGCGGCCGGCGCGTCGCGCCCCAGTCGATCGAAGAATGAGCCGACACCCACGCCGCCAGTGGCCAGGTCGCAACTGATGCGCAACAGTTCGGTGCCGGGCACCGCCAGCCCTTCCTTGCGCGGGATGAGGAAGGGCTCGATGCCGCGGGCCACGCGAAGTGCTCCTTCGCGATACAAGGCGGCGCGCTCCGGCAGAAACTGTGCGAGATCGAGCAGCGTCTCGCCGATTCCCGCGAGACCGTCGAACAGTCCCGGGCTGATCGCGTGGGTGCGCAGCAGGTCGCCTTCGCTGTCGAGCAGTACGTCGCGGTAGCGAACCTCTCCGGTGCAGGCGAGGAAGCGGGCCACCACGGCGACGATCCCCGCCGTACCCTGGCGCAGGTAGGGAACCGAGGGAAACGGACCCACGGACATCGGCCAGGTGGCATCGCCGTCGGCGTTATGGCGACGTTGTGCCAGGTCGAACGCCAATGCCGCCGTGGCTCCGCTCAGAAAGCGCGGCTCGCCCGTGGCGACGTGCAGATGAAGCAGAAACAGCGCGATGCCTGCTGCGCCGTACGCAAGACCGACGGGTTGCTGGCCACCGTCGGGCCAGCGCAAGGTATCGTGGTCACCTGCGATCGCGGCGAACAGCAACTCGTCTCCCGCCAGCTTCGCGGCTTCCAGAAAATCGGCGTCCGCGGTCTCTTGCCACGCCTTGATTCGGGCCAGACCCCAACCCGCGAGGCCTTCGTGCAGTCCCGGCACGTGCCGGATGCCATCGTCCAGCGATCCGGACCGGATGAGCATCGCCGCGCGGTCGGCTTCGCCCGCGTCGAAAAGCACCCACGCAATGCCAGCATCGCCGGACATCAGACTGACACCGCGCGGCCTGGATGCATCGAGGCCGGCGAGCAGATAATCGCGCAGTCCTGCGGGGGGTTCGCGGCCACCGCGCAGATACGCATGCAACACACCGGCGGCACCGTGGGCCACACCCCACGGATGGCTTTCGAATACCTCCGGCGCGGCAGGAACGAAACGATCGGAGCGTGCGTGGGCCGCCTGCGCCGTCACGTAGCCGAACAAAGCGTCCGCGTGCCCGGGGCACCGGGGCAGCGCACCGAGACGGTGCGGCACCGGTGCGCTTCCAGCTCCCACGTCGGCGAGTGACAGGCGCAACGTTGCCATGATCGCCATCGGCGATGGGCGCTTCGAAGCGCTCGTGTCCAGCAGCCGACCGATGACCTCGGTCATGGCCGCGGGATAACCCATGTCCTCGCCCATCCGGCACGCGAAGCGCATCGCCGCCGACCGGTCAAGGGGAAGCATCGCATTGACCGGAATCATGGCGGCCAGGAGGTTCGCGCCAAACGCATAACTGTCTTCGTTCCGCGCCTCCGCGTGATCGCGTGGCGGTGGATTTCCCGACGCAAAGCCGGGTGTGCGAAGCCCTAGCGGTGAATCCATGCCGTACTCGACTGCCGCTTCCAGATCGATCAGGCGCACGTCATCGTCGGCGCTGATGATGATGTTGTGGAACGAGAGGTCGCCTAACGAAACGCCCCGTGCATGCACCTGTTCGACGGCGTCGGCGATACGGCTGTACACCGTCGCGACATCGTTAAGGAAACGCGCAACATCGTCGCGGGTCGCACGCGCTTTTAGCCAGGGGTAGCGCCGTCCGAGCCAGAGCCGCAAGGTATCGCCGCGCAGGTATTCTTCGACCAGGAAGCTATGTTCCCACTCCTCGAAATACGCAATCGGCAAGGGCACGATCCGCAACGGTGCAAGCCGACGCAACAAGCGGAACTCCTTGCGCAGACTCTCTTTCGCGGTTTCGCCGACACCGACGAACGGGCGCGCTTCCTTGATGACAACCCGACGCCCCTCGTCGAGGTCATCGGCCAGGTAGACGCCACCGGCGGAGGAAAAGGCCAGGGCTTCGTAGACGCGATAGCGGCCGCCGCCGAGTAGCACCGGGGAGGCCGGCGCCGCGGGAGCCTCCGTCCCGAAGGGATCGCGCAACCAGTCGGGGAGACGGAATCGTGGTGACCGGTCATCTGCCTCGACGCTATCGTCAGGCCGCCGCAGCAGCCACTCGTGGCGTCCACCCGGCGAAATGCGGAAGTCGGAGACGATCCCGCCATAGCGGTAGTACAGCACGCGGGAATCGTCATAGCGGCGATCCGTAAGCACATACGGTCCGACGTAACCCGACAACGCGGCATGCAGATCGGCGATCACCAGGCGGAAGTCGTCGACGTTGCGGGGATAGACGGTGATGAACTTGCCGGAGCCGCCCCGCGGCCAGCGCTTGCCGTTGATAGCGGCGAGCATGCCCCGATCCGCGGCGAATTTGAACGCGGTGCCGGACGCCGCAAGGGTTGCCGCGGCAATCGACAGCACGATGTGAGCCGTGGCGGCGATCGAGGATACGTGAATCTTCCAGCCTTGCATCGGCAGCGCGGCGTCGGGCGGTCGGCAATGCATCCAGATGCCCGATCGATGAACGGTCCAACAGGTCGGCAGCACCCGTCTCGTCGAGGCGACGAAGTCGTCTTCCCGGATGGGGCGGCTGGCGTAGGGTTCAAAAAATTCGCGATCGACCGAGGTGTACTGCAACAGCTGTGCGCGTCGCTCCATGACGTCCCGTCTCTCCATGTTCGGGTGACCCCGGTGCACGAGACGACCCGGACGTCGCCTCGTGCACCATCGTCGTTTCGGCTATTCCACGAAACCATCCATGTGGTAGATCGAGCAACTACCCGTGCTGCAGGTCGTTCCCCATTCGCCGCCGTCGTTGCGATCCCACGCCATATCGGTCGCCAGATTCTGCAGGTCGAGTACGTTTGGCATAAGTCCTCCTTTGCTTAAGCGCTCAGACGCGCGCATCGCCGGAAGGCGAAGCGCCAAGCGAATCTAGGACGCCGTCGTATCGCCGGACAGTGGCGCTGGGGGGGTGTGCCGGGGTTTGCACCGCGACAGGGTGGCTTCTTGTGTCGGCTGACCGGTTTCGGTCACCCGATCCGTCCGGAATCGGACACCGTCGTCCGTGTCCGGACGCATGGGCAGGCGGACCGTCGCAACGGCTCCCCTGGTATCGCTGCGTGCCGCGAGGTCCACGGTGCCCGCATGGGCCTCGACGATGAGGCGCGTAAGGCTCAGGCCGATGCCCGAGCCCTCGGGCTTGGTGGTAAAGAAAGGAACGAAGATGCCGTCGCTCGGGGGCAATCCGACGCCCTCGTCCTCGATCGTCACGCGCACGAACCCGGCCTCGGCACGCCAGTCGACGCGTACGCTCCCTCCCGTCTCCAGCGTCGCTTCGACCGCGTTGCGCATGAGGTTGATGAAGGCTTGCCCGAGCTGGTCTTCGTCGCCGTCGACGATGATCGCCGCGTAGCCGGTCACGGCGACCCGCTTGCGCTGCTCGAGCCGGGCCAGGCGGTGCAGCGCGATATCCAGGCGAAACGGCCGTGACTGCAGTGGCGGCAATCGTGCGAGACGGCCGTAGCCGGAAAGGAAGCGCGTGAGCGCATGTGCGCGTCGACCGATCACTTCCAGGCCAAGGCGCAGCTCCTCCTGAATCGCGCCAGGATCATCGGCGTCCAGCAGGGTCGAGAGGCTTCCGGCCAGGGAACCGATGGGGCCCAGCGAATTATTCAACTCGTGGCTGAGCACGCGAATCAGACGCTGCCACGCACGTCGCTCCTCTTCACTCAACGCCGCGCTCAGGTCGTGAAGCATCACCATCGTATGTTCGCGTCCTTCGCTGTACCAGACCGCCCGGCGCACGGCCCAGCGGCCGCTCATCGATGCGAAACGGTAGTTGAGGATGGCGCCGTCAGCCGCGCGCAAGGGCTCGGCCAGGCCGAGCGACGTCATGTCTCGACCGATCACGGCGGCGCGCTCCGCACCGATCAGCCGCCGTGCGGCGGGATTGATGAATGCCAGGCACTCGCGATCGTCGATCACAAAGACGGCACTATGCAAGGCCACGAGCGTCTTGCCGAGGAAGCGGGAGGTCTCGGTGCGTTTACGCCTGCCGTTGCGCAGGTCGTCGGTGAGCAGGTTCATGTCGCCGATCAGGCCCTGAAGAGGATCCCGACCGGGGCGCACGCGTCCCCGCATGCTGTAGTCACCTTCACGGATGGCGAAAAGAAGGTCGAGGACCGTTCCCAACGTCGCCACCAGGCGGCCTCCACCGATCCAGCCGAGGAGGCCGCTGAGCGCGATCCCGGCACCGAAGATGGCGCCGCGGACAGCCCGCGGGACGTCGCCCAGCAGAACGAGGAGAGTGCCACTCGCGACGAGCGGCGTGACGAACATCGTCGCCCAAAGGACGGCGTCGATCCGAAGCTTGACGGAGCGATCGTAAGCCGCTGTCGCGTCATGCGAGCGGTGGAAGAAAGTCATACCCTGGCCCTCACTCGACGGGTTCGAATCCGTCGCGGGCGCGGTGCTTGTCGAGCCTGCGATACAAGGCCTGGCGCGAGATGCCAAGCGCATCGGAGGCGCGCTGGAGATTGTGATCGTTGCGTTCCAGGGCGCTCCGTATGATCATTTCTTCCGCTTCCGGCAACGTCAGCCGATCCAGCACGAGGGGCGACGACGGCGACTTGCACAGGCTCAGCCCATCGACGTCGATCTCGTCGCCGTCGGCCAGCAGCACCGCACGTTCGACGGCGTGCTCCAGTTCACGAATATTGCCTGGCCATTCATACGCACGCATGGCGCGTTCGGTGGAGACCGCGAGAAACATGCTGCCGCGTCCGCGACGACGGCATTCGCGCAGGATGAAATGTCGGGCGAGCGGAACGATGTCGTCCGCTCGGTCGCGCAGGGAAGGCATGCGCATCTGCATCGCGTTCAGGCGGTAGAGCAGGTCCCGGCGGAAACGGTCGGCCCGCACCGAAGCGTCCAGGTCCGCATTGGTCACGGAGATGACGCGAACGTCGACGCGATGCGTGCGAGTGGAGCCCGATCGTTCCAGCTCACCTTCTTCCAACACGCGCAACAGCTTCACCTGTTGGGCGATCGGTATGTGACCGATCTCCTCGAGGATCAGGCTACCGCCCTGGGCCAGTTCGAAGCGTCCCGGGCGTGGGTGCTTGTCGTCGTCGCCAAACATCTCGTCGACGAAACGCGATTCGGGAAGGCTGCCCATGTCGACACGAATGACCGGTCCGTCGGCACGTGGGGACATGTTGTGGATCTCGCGCGCCAGCAGGGACTTGCCTGTTCCGTTTTCCCCGAGAATGAGTACGTTTGCATCGCTGGCGGCGATGCGCGACGCCAGTTTCGCTACTTCGCGCATCGCTGACGACTCCCACGCGCGAAGAACGTCGGGAATTTCCCTGCCGAGACGATTCTCCGCGCGAAGACGCCGGTTCTCCTCACGCATCTCACGAAGGGCGATCTGGCTGCGCACGGTCTGCAGGATTCGCTCGTTGTTCCATGGCTTCTCGATGAAATCGGCGGCGCCCCGGCGCATCGCCTGGACGGCCAGGTCGACACTGCCCCACGCCGTCATGGCCACTAACGGGAGTTCGGGAAAGTCGTCGCGGAGACGGCCGATCAGTTCGAGACCTTCGTGTCCCGACGTCGTATCGGCGCTGTAGTTGAGGTCGAGCAAGGCACAAGCAAAGTCGGTGCGTGACGCCGCATCGAGCGCCGCCTCCGGCGAGGTGACCTGCACGGAAGGAATATCCACGGAGCGAAAGAGCAGGCGAAGCGATACGAGGACGTCTGCCTGGTCATCGACGATGAGCACGGGAAGGGAAGGTAGCGGGCGCGGGATCATGGGGGTACCCCCTCACTGTGGCGCGACCAGCGCGGCGACATCAGTTCGCCTCGCAGGATCGTCGCCGGGCGCACCGCGGTGGCGCGCAAGGACGGCAACACAACGGCAGCCAACGCCGCGACAATCATCAACAGCGTCACGGCGGCAACCACGCCGACATCGATGACGCCTGCCTCGAGCGCAGGATGCACGACGATCCTGCCCAGGATCGCGGCGGTAACCAGGCCTACGGCAACGCCGGGCATCGCCATGCCGAGGCCACGCGACACCAGATGGCCGAGGAGGTCCAGTGGCGTGGCGCCCAGTGCGTCGCGAAGGGCGATGTCGCGACGACCACGCGCCATCTCCAGCGACTGCACGGCATAAAGGCCGATCACCGCGAGCGAGAGTGCCATGCCAGCGAACATCGCCGCGAGCGATGCATTGCGACGCGCCTGCGCGGTGGCCTGCGCAGCTAGCTGTGCAAACGACTGCCGGGCTCCCGTTGCGAGGCCGGGCGCGGCGTCACGAACCAGCGTCCGCATGGTGGGCTCATCGGCAATGATGCTACCTGGCCCACGCATCACGATGAAGGTCGGCACGAAACGCCGGATGTAGGCATAGATATCCGGATCGACCTGAGCGAATGGCACATACACCGTCGGAACCGCGGCATGTTCGGCACCAGCGGATCGCGTGTCTGCGACCACGCCGACGATGCGCATCGGGCGGTTTGTGCCTCGCACGGAGGCCGGCGTCACCCACTCACCGATGCCGTGGCGGCCGATGTGATCGAGGTACGCTTGGTTGACCATCGCCACGGCAGGTGTCGCGGCGCGATCACCCACATCGATGCTGCGGCCAGCGACACGGGTGATGCCCATCGCCTCCATGCCTCCTGGAGACACCATGCCGTACTGAAGATATGCGGTCGCCCCGTCGGGCTTCAGGAAGGGCATGAAGAGGCCCGCGCCGATCGGGAGCAAGGTGGACAGTCCCGCCGCGTCGATGCCCGGCCAGCGCAAGGCGGCTGCACGAATGGCGGCGTCGGCATGAAGGACATCATCGAGTGCAGGGAACTGGGTGGTGTCCGGGCTGATCTCGACGAAGCCCGCAGCCGCCGCCCGAAAGCCAAGCGGAACCTGCATGGCTCGCCAATATTGGGCCGCCATGGCCACGTCGAGGACCAGCAACACGGTCGCCAGCGCCGTCTGCACCAGCAACATCAAACGGCGTGCACGTTGCGCCAGACCCGAGAGCGACGTGCCGCCCGAGGCGAGCTGCATGCGTAGCAGCCTGTCCGGGCTGGTGTGCACCGACCCGAGCATGGCGGCGAGCAGGGTCACGGTGACCGAGGTAAGTCCCGCCGCGGCGCACGTGCGCCAATCCAGCTCGAGGGGCAACGCGGAGATGAGCCAGGAAGCCGGAACGAGCGGCCGGACCGCCACGACCATGACATGCGCGAGAGGAAGTCCGATGGCCAACGCGCCCGCGCTGATCGCGACGACATCGACGATGAGCGGAAGTCTCGGCTGCCAACCCCCGCCACCGAAAGCAATGGCAAGACAGGTCTCCTGCGTGCGCCGCAAGGCGCGCGTCAGCATGAGGTTCGAGAGATTGACGCCGGCCACGGTAAGGACCAGCAGCGAACAATAGAAGAAGAGCATCACGATGGGTTTTGCCTTGCTGGTAAGGACGACGTCGAGAGGCGTCGTCGCATACACGGGAAGGCACCGGCATCCGGGACGTAACGGCATGCCGCTGGCGACGAGCCTCGCCTGGATCCACCGCGTGACGCGTTCAGCGGACATGCCGGGAGCAAGTCGGGCGATGGCGACAAGGTTGGCGGCGTCGTCACCGGAGAGGCCCGTCGGCGACAGCGGAATCAGAAAGTCGATATCGGCGAATAGCCGGTAGTCTGCCGGCAATACCCCGCGTACGGTCATCGCGCTCCCATTGATGGTGACGCGACTCCCGACCACGCGTGGGTCGCCTCCCATCCAGTCACGCCAGAAGGCGTACGACAGCATGATCCCGTGGTCGAACGCGATCGACGTATCCTCAGGAAAGATCGACCTCACACCGAGCGTCGGCAGAAAGCCGGCATCGACACGCTGCGCGCGAGCCAACCGCTCCCGATCGCCCGAGCGAACGTTCACTGATTCGGCTACCTGCGCCGCCCCGCGGGAAATCACGCCGGGTGGGAGACCGATGGCATCGTAGAAAAGAGGCGAGGCCGCGCGGCTGGCAGGATCGCGATCCTCCTCGCCGTAAACGACGATGCTGGCATGGTGAGGAAAGGGCGGCGCCCTCAGCAGGGACTCGACCATCGCCAGGGCGCTGGTCAACGCGACGAGCCCGATCGCGAGCGTCAGCGACGTCAGTGGCAGAAAACCCCGGGGCCGCCAAAGGCCACAGCAGGCGCGCATCAGTCCATGGCGTGACCAGCTCACGGAAACGCCTCCGTGCTCCGACGTTCATCCAGCCCGGCTTCGGCCTCGCGTTGTCGCTGCCGAAACGTCGTCTCGTCGATGACGCAGCCGTCCAGTAGCCGCACCGTGCGGTCGGCCACGCTGCTGAATCGCTCATCGTGCGTCACCATGCAGATCGTCCGGCCCGACGCATGCAGACGGCTGAGCAGCGCCATCACGATCTCGCCATTGCGCACGTCGAGATTGCCGGTGGGTTCGTCGGCAAGCAGGATCGAAGGCTCCCCGGCCAGTGCGCGGGCGACGGCCACGCGCTGCTGCTGTCCGCCGGAAAGCTGGTCCGGGTAGTGGCGCATGCGGTGCGCCATGCCCACATCCGCCAGTGCGTTCGCCGCACGTTCCATGCGTTCGCGGCGGCTCATCCCGTCGCGAAACGAGAGCGGCAGCTCGACGTTCTCGGCGACGGTCATGTCGCCGATCAGGTTGAACGCCTGGAACACGAAACCGATGTGCTGGTTACGCAGGCGTGCCCGCGCGCGGCGACCCAGTCCGGACATCGATTGCCCGAGAAACCGGAAGCTGCCGCTGGTGGGGGCGTCGAGGACCCCCATGAGGGACAGCAACGTGGTTTTGCCGCAGCCGGACGGCCCCGCGATCGAAACGAACTCACCCCGACGAATGTCGAGGTGGATGTCCGTCAGGACGTGAACTTCCATGGCCCCGATGTCGAAGACCTTCCCGATGCCACGCATCTCGATCAGCGGAGGAGCGAGAGCAGATTGCACCGTGTTCACCTGCGAAGATTTAATCCCTTCCGGGCGATTGTGGCTCGCACGCTGCGGTTCTTCGGACACGATTTCATCTTTTGCCGGAAACGCCTCGTGATTGGTGAACGCCGGAACCTCGCCAGCCCGCTCATGACCTTTCCGCCTCCGACGGCGATTCCCCCGCGAGCCCTTCGGGGCACGCCCACGATCGCCGGCAATCGGTTTGTCCACGCGCTGCGCTCCAAGGCCGTAAACGTTTACATGTAACGCCATTTACATGCCCACCTCGCGTGCCGATGCCGGTATCCTTGCCCGCTTACGGCGCCGGACTGCGCGCCGACCGTTTCCAGGCCAAGACCACCATGACCCGCAACCCCMGCATCGAAGACCTGATCGCCCGCATGACCGTCGAAGAGAAGGTCGGCCAGCTGGGCGTGTTCGCCGATGCCGTGCGCCCGTTCGCACCCGATATCAATCCCGAGGCCAACGCCCGCGGGGCCGCCGAGGTGCTCGATCAGGTACGCGCGGGCCGGGTTGGCGCGCTGTTCAATGGCGTCGGTGCGGCGGAGGGTCGCGAGGCCCAGCGCGTCGCCGTGGAAGAGAGCCGGCTCGGTATCCCGCTGTTGCTCGGCGCCGACGTGATCCATGGCATGCGGACCGTCTTTCCCATTCCCCTCGCCGAGGCATCCACGTTCGAGCCAGACCTCGCCGAACGCACGGCACGCGCGACGGCTGTGGAAGCCACCGCCGCCGGCATCCACTGGACATACGCCCCGGCGGTCGACATCGCACGCGATCAGCGGTGGGGACGCGTCGCCGAAGGTGCGGGTGAAGACGTGGTGTTGGGCTCGGCCTTCGCCGCGGCACGTGTGCGCGGGTTCCAGGGCACCGATCTCCGGGCCGACGACTCGCTGCTCGCCACTCCGAAGCACTTCGCCGCCTACGGCGCGGTAGCCGGCGGAATGGAATACAACACCGTCGATATCTCGCCGCAAACGCTGCGCGACGTGCATCTTCCGCCTTTCAAGGCGGCGCTCGATGCCGGTGCGCTCACGATCATGAGTGCGTTCAACGACATCAACGGGGTGCCGGCCTCGGCGAATCGTGAACTCATGACCGACATCCTGCGCGGTGAGTGGGATTTCGAAGGTTTCGTCGTGTCGGATTACACCGCCGACATGGAACTGATCGCCCACGGGTTCGCCGCGGACGAACGCGATGCCTCGCGCCTTGCCTTCCTCGCCGGCGTGGACATGAGTATGCAGAGTGGCTTCTATGCCGCCCACCTGGCCGACCTCGTGGCGACGGGCGATGTCCCCATGGAGGTGCTCGACGAAGGCGTGCGTCGCGTCCTCTCCGTGAAACATGCCATCGGCCTGCTCGACAACCCGTACCGCTCGCTCGACCCCGCGGTGGAAGCCGACACGTCGAAGAACGCCGAGCACGCTGCCCTGGCACGTGACGGCGCTCGCCGCTCGATCGTGATGCTGAAGAACGATGGCGTCCTTCCGCTGCGCAAGCAGAGCCAGAAGATCGCGCTGATCGGCCCGTTCGGCGCCGACGTCGACAACCTAGAAGGCTGCTGGACACTTTTCGGCGACAGCACGCGACACGTGAATATCGAGACGGGGCTGCGCGATGCACTGGACGATGGCGAAACCCTCGAGGTCGTTTCCGGATGCGGGATCGAAGACGCCATCGCGGGCGGCATCGACGAAGCTGTCGCAGCGGCGAAGCGCGCCGATGTCGTCCTGCTCGCCATTGGCGAGCCGCAGGTTTACTCCGGTGAGGCGCAATCCCGCACGAACATCATCGTGCCTGCCGCACAGCAGGCCCTCGCCGAAGCGGTGGCAGCCACGGGTACGCCGGTCGTCGTCCTGCTGAAGAACGGTCGCGCACTCGCCCTGACCGGCGCGGTGCGCGAGGCGAATGCCATTCTGGTCACCTGGTTCCTCGGCAGCCAGACTGGCCCGGCCATCGCGGACGTCGTCTTCGGCGACTACAACCCCGCGGGGCGCCTGCCGGTCAGCTTCCCTCAGGACGCCGGGCAGCAACCCTATTTCTACAACCACCTGCGCACGGGTCGCCCGGAGCTCGCCGACCAACCGCCGGCGTTCAAGTCGCGGTATCGCGATATCACCTTCGAAGCGCTTTATCCCTTCGGATACGGCCTCAGCTACGCGCGCTTCGCCTATGCGCTGCCCGAAGTCGCGGCGCAGATCGGCTGGGACGACACCATCGTGGTAGGTGCCACGGTGACGAACATCGGCGATGTCGCGGGTGAAGAGGTCGTCCAGCTCTACATCCACGACCGTGTCGCCAGCCGGGTCAGGCCGGTTCGCGAACTGAAGGCCTTCCGGAAAATTCTCCTCGCGCCAGGCGCATCGGAGGAGGTGTCGTTCGAACTGACGCGGGCGGATCTCGCCTTTACGCACCGCGATGGCGTGACGTTCGAAGCGGAGCCAGGCGACTTCCAGGTGTGGATATCGGGATCATCCGCAACGGGCGAATCGGCGACCTTCGCATTGCTCGCGCGCTGAGGTATCCGACACGGCGGGGGCCGCGACCCACGCGCTGACGCAGCGCGCGCCGATGCATCCACGACTACCATCGACCTACCGTGACTCTCCCCTTGCAACGGAGCGTCACGATGGATCCACGAATACCTCTGGCTACCGGAGCGCTTCTCCTCTGGCACGGTGCATGTGCCGCACAGGACGTGCCTGACTGGCGCCTTCCCGACTTGCGGCCTTCGACGGTCCTGTGGACCTCGTGCTCGTCCGGCCTCGTACGCGAGAGTGCGATTCTCCGCCTCGGCGATCGCTTGCAGTGCGGGACGATGGGTGTTCCTGTCGACCATCGTCATCCCGACGATGGAATCATCGAGGTTGGCCTGGTGCGCGTGACGGCCAGCGACCCCGCCCGGCGGCAGGGAGCCGTCTTCTTCAATCCCGGTGGCCCTGGGCAGACGCCGATGAACAGCCTGCCCTCGCTCGCGCAGTACTGGGACAACGCCTACGGCGACCACCCCGTGCACGGGAGCAAGAAACGACTCGCCGAGCAATTCGACCTGGTCGCCGTGGTGCCGCGCGGGTTGCACGGCGGTACGCCTTTCCTGTGCACGTCGGATACCGAGGTGACGGATTTCCACGATATCGTCGCGGATCGATCGCCTGACAACGTTCGGGCCATGGACGCCTACATGCGCGCGACCGCCGCGGCCTGCCGCGCAAACCCGCTGTACTCCTTTATCAACACCGAGCAGACCGTCTACGACATGGAGGTCGCGCGTCGGGCGTTGGGCGAACCGACACTGCATTACCTCGGTTATTCGTACGGTGCATGGCTGGGTAGCTGGTATGCGGCCTCTTTCCCCGAGCATGTGGGGCGCATGGTCCTCGATTCCGGCATGGACTGGACGGCCGACTGGGACACCAACATCACGCGAAGCATGATCGCCTCCCAGGAGCGGTTCGATCGCCTCGTCGGTCTCCCTGCTGCAAACGATCACGCGCACTACGGGCTGGGGAGGGATCTGGCATCCGTGGTTGCGCGGATCGGCGAGCTGGTCGTCCCTGTCAGGCAGGCGTGGGGCGGATTCTGGAGAAAACCCGAGCATCTGCTCGGTGCGCTCGTCGTGTCGGACTGGTTGCGTGCCGAACCCGGCATGAGTCTCGAGACCTTGATAACACGCATGCAGGCTCACCGGTTCCATCGCGACGATGCGACCAACACCACCGTACGAGACGATGCCATCCGCTACGCGTGGCGCCTCTTTCCTGTGTCTTACCAGCCCGAGCCTTTCCGGTTCGACGCCATGAGTTCGATCTTCTCGGCCGTGATGTGCAATGACCTGCCCTATGGCGGCGACGTAGCCCACCACCAGGCGCGGATCGCGACGCTTGCCGAAACCCTTTCCGCCACCAACGGTCACGGCCTGCAGTATCACTGCGTGTTCTGGGGCGGGTCGCACGCCATGCGTCCGCCGCTGAGCAGGGTCGCCGCAGCCGGGGACATCCTGATGGTGCACGCCTCGCTGGACCCCGTCACACCACTGGAGAACGGCACCTCGGTCCTGGCCAGCACGACGATGACTCATCTCCTCGTTGCCGAGGGAATCGACGACCATGGAGTCTTTGGCTTCACCGACTCGGCCTGCGTGGAGGACACGGTGGGCCGCTACCTGTTGACCGGCATCCTGCCTGCGGGTCGTGAATACCATTGCGGGGCCACGCCAGCAGTGCAGGGTGGACCCGACGCTGGATTCGCGCGGCCTGCCGATGCTGCCGCGCTGCGGTCGGAACTTTCTGGGTTGCGGTCACCGTTCGCTCCTCGCATGGGGGACCACCCATGAAGACATCCCTTGCTTGCGGAAGACGGCGCAACGCGCTTCTTCGGACCGTCCTTTTCACCACTTGCGGCAGTGTCGCGTCGGACGCGAGTCCGGTAGCCATGCTCACGGCCATGACCTGGGGGCCATGTGCCGCTGAGTTGGTGGACCCACGTTGGTCAGCCGTTCTGGGAGAGCGTCTCGAATGCGGCATCATGCCTGCCTGGCTCGACGTGGACGCGCCTGAACGGGGCGCGCTCACGGTGGGTCTCATTCGCTTCAAGGCAGGCGAGGCGTCGCAACGCCAGGGTTCCATCTTCTTCAACTTCGGCGGCCCTGGCGGCAATCCACTGGACTTCATGCCGAGCATCGCCTACCTGTGGTCGACCCGCTCTGCCAATCACTCGCTGGACGGTGATAAGCGTCGCCTGGCTGATCGCTACGACCTTGTCGCAGTCATCCCGAGGGGATTGCGCGGCGGCACACGCTTCGCCTGCCGCGTCCCGGAATCCGAGGACGGACACGACCCCTCGGTCGATCTGGCCGACTGGAACTGGATCGACTATGTCAGAGAGAGCCGTGCCTACGCCATCGGCTGTGCCGCCGATCCCCTTGTTGCGCACGTCGGCACCTTGCAGCACGTTCATGACATGGAGCAGGCGCGAATCGCTCTGCACGAACCCGTGCTCAACTTCCTCGGATTCTCGTACGGCACGTGGGTCGGGGCGTTCTACGCCGCATCCTATCCCGCCAACGCAGGACGCATCGTGCTCGATTCCTCCATGGATCATGCCGGCACGTTCGAAGACCAGGTCGCCGAAGAGCCTTATGAGCGCCAGGCGCTGTTCTCGCAAACCGCACTGCGCCCTGCCCTTGCCGCGCCCACCGTCTATGGGCTCGGTACCGACGCCGGCAAGGTCCTCGAGCGGATTCGAAACATGCCTCATCGGGCACGAGAGGCATGGCCTTCGCTGATCGACACGCCCGAAGATCTCGTAGCAGCGCTGACCCTGGCCGACTGGGCCCGGGAAAATTGGGAAAGCACGGGCGAGAGTCTTATCGCGCGAATGAAGGGCTATCGTTTCAGCAGCGATCCCGTCGTCGACAGCAAGATCCATGACGCCGCGAGAGCGTTCGCCCCCCTGATCGAACGCGGCCGCATCAACGACCCGGAAACAGCCGCCCTGGTCGACGGGTCGGTCTATCATGCGGTCGTCTGCGGAGACACGCCGTGGCTGAAGAGCGTGAAAGCCCTGCRCCATATGGCGAATGAGATCGGCGCCCGCTACCCGACTTCGACCGGCGTACCGGTCACACTCGGACTGACGTGTCTGCACTGGCCTTCCCGCTCGCGTTGGCGTCCGCCCTCGTCCGCCCTCACCGAGGCGCCCCCCATGCTCATGGTCCAGGCAGAGTTCGATCCGGCGACACCGACGTCTGGCGCCATGCGTGCGTTCAATGCCTCGCACAACGCCTACATGGTCCTCGCTCGCGGCATGACCGGGCACGGCGTGTTCGGCACATCGGCCACACCGTGTATCGAGCGAGCTGTCGGCCGCTTCCTGCTCGAAGGTGAACTTCCTGCCCAACGCATGTCCGGCTGCGATTTCGTTCCCTCGCCTCCATCGCGGCACGTGCGCGACACACGAGATCCGATGGACGAGCAGCTCGTCCGCGATGAACTGCAACATCGGCTACGAAAGATGTAAGGTCTTCGCATCCCAACCGGAATACGAACATGCATAGTCTCAGCGGAAAAATCGCCCTCGTGACAGGCGCTGCCAGTGGCATAGGCCGGGCCATTGCGTCCTCATATGCCGCGGCGGGAGCCACTGTCGTCGTGGCTGACATCGATGCCGACAAGGCACGCGAGGTGGCGTCCATCCTCGGTGGTGGCGCCATCGGCATCGCGATGGACGTCACCGATGAGGGCCAGGTTGAAGACGGGTTCTCCCGTACGCGAAAGGACCTTGGTGCCGTCGACATTCTCGTCAGCAATGCCGGTGTCCAGATCATTTCTCCGCTGGTGGATTTCTCCTTCGATGACTGGAAACGCATGCTCGCCATCCACATGGACGGCGCCTTCCTGACCTCACGTGCCGCGATGCGACAGATGATCGCATCGAAGCGCGGTGGATCCATCATCTTGATGGGCTCGGCTCACTCTCACGTGGCATCGAAGTTCAAGGCACCCTACGTGGCGGCCAAACACGGCTTGCTGGGCCTGGCACGAGTGATCGCGAAAGAGGGTGCCAAAGACAATATCCGCTCCAACGTCATCTGTCCGGGATTCGTCAGGACGCCACTGGTCGAAAAACAGATTCCCGAGCAAGCGCTCGAACTCGGCATCAGCGAAGACGATGTCATCCGCACTGTCATGCTGCGTGACACGGTGGACGGCGAATTCACTACCCTGTCCGACATCGCCGACACCGCGCTTTTCCTGGCGGGTTTCGAGTCCAATGCGCTGACCGGCCAGTCGCTCGTCGTTACGCATGGCTGGCATATCCAGTGACATCCACCGCCTCGCCGTAGAGCAAGACGAGGCCTACGAAAAGACCAGCAATACGTAAATATCCGCGGGGATGAACGCCGATGGGGTGCAGCTTCACCACCGCGTAATTTCGTGGTCTCTTCGTACCGAGACCACGCATATGCACTTCCTCCATCGATCGCTCGTGGCCCTCGCCGCGCTTGCCGGCTTGCCAGCATCCAGCGGCGCCACCCGAGCCTCGACACCTCCCATCGCCTGGGGCACATGCCCCACCAGTTGGGTGGGCGAGGCGTCTGCGACCCTCGGCAACCGCGTGCAATGCGGCAGCATCACTGCACCATTGGACCATGTCGCGCCCGATGGTCGAACGATGAGCATCGGCGTTATCCGGGTACGCGCCTCCGATGCGAGGCATCGTGAAGGCGCCATCTTCGTCAACATCGGCGGCCCGGGCACACACCCGGGAAGGGTGCTCAGATTCATAGGTGAGACCTGGTCGGACATGAATGCCGGAAATCCGGACGAAGCCGACAAGCGTCGACTCTCGCAGCGCTACGACCTTGTCGCGGTCATCCCTCGTGGCCTGGCGGGCAGCGGCGACCTGCGTTGCGCGCCTGCGCGTCACGCCTTACCTCACGCATTTCTACCGACCCACCTGGACGACGACAACTGGCAAATCATYCTCGACGGTACGCAGGCCGCGGTCGACGCTTGCACGTCGAGACCAGAAG
>NZ_JBFUAT010000010.1:0-122465 GCF_056406135.1 Luteibacter sp. P1_D3
GCCCATGGCCGCGATCTCGTCCACGGGGAACTTGTCGTCGGTGAGCTTGGTTTCCTGTAGCGCGATGATGTCCGGCTGCGCCTCGCCCAGCCACTGCTGGAGATGGGGCAGACGGACCTTCAGCGAATTGACGTTCCACGACGCGATCTTCATGGCGCCATTGTAAAGGAACGGCCGCGCGACGACCCGCGCGGCCCGTACCTCAGACGACCAGGCCGTAGCTCTTCAACAGGGCGTCCGGCTGCGGCTCACGGCCGCGGAAGGCCTTGAAGGACGCCAGTGCCGGGCGTGTCGCGCCCACGGCGAGAATCTCCTCGCGGAAGCGCTGCCCCGTGGTGCGGTCCAGCACGCCGGCTTGCTCGAAGGGCTCGAACGCGTCAGCCGACAGGACCTCGGCCCACAAATAGCTGTAGTAGCCCGCCGAGTAGCCACCCGCGAAAATGTGGGTGAACGCGTGCGGGAATCGCTGCCAGGCCGGCGGGTGCATGACAGCTACGTCGTGCCGCACCTGCTCGAGCACGTCGAGCGGACGCGCACCCTTGGCTGGGTCGTACTCCAGGTGCAGGCGGAAGTCGAAAAGGGCGAACTCCAGCTGGCGGACGAGGAAAAGCCCGGCGTGAAAATGCCGCGCGTCCAGCATTCGCTGGTACAGGTCGTCGGGCAACGGTTCGCCCGTCTCGTAGTGCTTGGCGAAGAGCCGAAGCGCCTCGCGATCCCAGGCGAAGTTCTCCATGAACTGGCTGGGCAATTCCACCGCGTCCCATTCCACGCCGTCGATGCCGCCGACCGACGGAATATCGACCTCGGTCAACATGTGATGCAGGCCGTGGCCGAATTCGTGGAACAGGGTGAGGACGTCGTCGTGGGTCAGGAGCGCGGGAGCGCCGTCCGTCGGCGGCGGGAAGTTGCAGGTCAGGAAAGCGATGGGCAGCTGCAGGTGTTCGCCGTCGCGGAAGCGCGACTCGCAGGTATCCATCCAGGCACCGCCACGCTTGCCCGAGCGCGCGTAGAGATCCAGGTAGGCACCGGCGAAAATCGAACCGTCCGCGTTCATGACATCGTAGTAGCGAACATCTTTGTGCCAGGTATCGACATCGTCGCGAGCAGCGAAACGGACGCCGTAAAGGCGTTCGACCACGGCGAAAAGGCCATCGATGGCGCCAGACGCGGGGAAGTACGGCTTGATCTGTTCCTCGTCCAGCGCGTAACGCTGCTGGCGAAGGCGCTCGGAGGCGAAGCCGACATCCCAGGGCTCGAGGTTGTCCAGCTTCAGTTCGTCCGAGGCGAAGCGGCGTAGTTCGTCCAGTTCCTTCTTCGCCACCGGTTTGGCCCGGGCCGCCAGGTCGCGGAGAAAAGCGAGCACGACGTCGGGCGAGGTGGCCATCTTGGTCGCCAGGGATTCCTCGGCGGCATTGGCGAAACCCAGCAGCTGGGCGGCCTCGTGGCGCAAGGCCACGATTTTCTCGATGCGCTCGGAGTTATCGAACTTGCCCTTGTCCGGACCCTGGTCCGAAGCGCGTGTCTGGTAGGCGTAATACACGGCCTCGCGCAGATCGCGATTCTCCGCGTAGGTCAGCACGGCCTGGACGCTGGGCTGCTTCAGGGTCACCAGGTAACCGTCCAGCGATTCCTCGCGGGCGTATTCGCGCAGCACGGCGCGGCCGGAAGCCGGAATCCCGGCAAGGTCGCGCTCGTCGGTGATGTGCTTGCGCCAGGCCTCGCTGGCGTCGAGTACCGCATTGGAGAACTCGGTGGTCAGCTTGGACAGTTCGACGCCGATCTCGCGAAAGCGGCTGCGGGCGGGTTCTTCCAACGCGACACCGGACAGGCGGAAGTCGCGCAGGGCATGTTCGACGGCTGCCCGGGCTGCGACCGGCAGGTCGGCGAAGTCGCTTCGATCCGCCACAGCCTGTACCGCGGCGTAGAGATCGCGGTTCTGACCGACTTCAATCCCATGATCGGTAAGCTTTTCTTCCGCCGCGCCATGCGCCTTGCGCAGGGCTTCGGAGTCGGCTACCGAATGCAGGTGGCTGACCGGCGACCAGGCCCGTGCGAGCACCTGGTCCAGACGCTCCTGGGTCAGCATGACGTGGTCGAAATCGCGCACCGCGTCGACGGCGGCGATCCGGTCGATGGCGATGCGCTGCTCGGCGATCAGGCTGTCGATCGCCGGCTCGATGTGTTCCGGGCGGATCGCCGAGAAGGCCGGCAGGCCGTTCGGGTCCAGAAGGGGATTGGTGCTGCTGTCCATCGGTGATCTCCTGTCAGGCGTCCAGCGTGGTGTTGCGGGCCAGCCAAATCAAGCCAGATAGTCGTCTTTCAGGCGCACATAGTTGGCCGCCGAGTAATACAGCTGGGCCACCTGAGCCTCGCTGAGCACCCTGACCATCTTCGCCGGGTTGCCTAGCCAGAGCTCCCGCTCGCCGACGATCTTTCCGGGCGGAACCACCGCCCCCGCGCCGACGAAGCCATTTTTCCGGATGACCGCGCCATCCAGCACCGTGGCATGCATGCCGATGAGGCAGCCGTCCTCGATGGTGCAGGCGTGGATCACCGCGCCGTGACCGATGGTCACGTCCTCGCCGATGATCGTCGGGAAGCCGCCGGGCGAGTACGGCCCGTCGTGGGTGACGTGGATGATCGCGCCATCCTGCAGGTTGCTGCGGGCGCCGATTCGGATGTGGTGGACATCGCCCCGGGCGACGGCGCCAGGCCAGATGGAAGCGTCGTCGCCCAGTTCCACGTCGCCGATGACGGTGGCCGCGGGGTCGACATAGACCCGCGCGCCGAGGCGGGGGTGGATGCCCTTGAAGGGCCGGATCGAGGTAGGCATGGCGCCATTCTAATCGGTCGCGCCATGCCCACCGTGGGCGTTACATGAACGAGCCACCCACGATACGGCCGTCGGCATCCAGCTTCGGGAAGTAGCGGCTGTTGTTCTGGCGCATTTCCCGGGTGGTCATCATGTCCGGCGTGACCAGCACGACATCCGGATAGGCGGCGTGGAACTGGGCGGGCGTGGGTTTCGTGGCGATAAAGGCGTCGAAAGCCTTCCGATCGGTCACGAACCCGGCAACCGGACGGGGCTGCGCGGCCTGGGCGGCTGGCACGGTCTGCGGCGCGGACTGGCAGGCCACGAGGGCGGCGCCGCCGAGCACGGCGGTGAAAAAGAGGACGGCGAGACGATGCATGGGAGGCTCCTTGCCTGGTGGAGCCTCGATTATGCCGTGGCCTCCGGGGCCGGATCATGAACGGGGTCGCGACTTCGCCTAGCCGTTTCGCCGACGAATCGCCTCGGCTTTCGCCTCGTCTTCCGCGGTGACGACGCGCTGCTGGGCGTCGAGCTTCGCGCCCAGGATGATCAGCGTGTAGTTCGTGGGATCGTAATCGCGCAACAACGCGATCTCACGACGCGCCTCCTCGAGTTCGCGCCGGTTGATCTGCCGCTCGATCTCCTGGGAGGCGAAGGGCAGCGTTTCACGCAAGGCATCTTGCGCCGTGGCGTTCTTCGGATCGAGCTGGCTGACGCTGAGGTAATACTCGTAGGCGTTGTTGCCCTGCGGCGCCACGAGCCGGCCTTCCCTCGTGGCATCGCGCGCCAGGCCGAGAAGGATGTCGATTTCGGGCGCGGCACCCGACGACGCACTGGCATCGCTGCTCACGGCATCCGAGGCGTCTGTGGAAGACGTGGCCTGATGGCTGCGAAACGCGACGAAGCCGCCAATGGCCGCCAGCGCGAGCACACCAACGGCAATAGCGAAAACCGTGCGTCGGGGAAACGCCGCGGTAAGTGTCTGGGACATGGGGGTGGTTCCGTGGCGCACCCGCAACCAGGCCGTCCCCCTGTTGGACGACCCCAGCGGGCTTGTCATCTTGGCGGCGGATTGTTGCATTCACGTTGCGGTCGGTCCGATCGCAAGAACTTGCCATTAACGCATTCCCGTCATTTAGACGGCCAAATGTGATTGCGATCATGGTTCGTCGCGATGCACAGGACTACGGTTGCCCGACTGATCGCCCTGATGACGTGCCGTGAGGGGGAAGGCCTGGTGCAGGGAGCTCGGTGGGGATACAGCACTCACGCAAGGGAGTAACCACAATGTCACGCAGGCTCACACCCTGGCTCGCATTCGCGGGCCTGACGGCAGGCTATGTCCTGTCGTTACCCTCCACGGCGACCGAACTGCAGCAGGCGGCACGCGCACTGCAGCCCACGTCCGCAGCGCGCGTCACCACCCAGGTCGAGAGCACGTCGACCTTCGCATTACCCGGTACCGCACCACGCAAGGCCATGGCCCAGTTCGACGCCGGAGCGATGTCGGCGAGCGACACGGTAAGCGACATCACCCTGGTGTTGAAGCGCGACGACGACCACGAGAATGCATTTCGCTCGTACCTCTCGCGCCTCAACAATCCCGCATCGCCCGATTTCCACCATTGGCTGACCGCCGCCCAGATCGGCGAGCGCTTCGGGCCATCGCTACAGGATGTCAAGACCGTGCAGCAGTGGCTGCGGTCGCAGCGCATGACGGTGTCGAGTGTTTCCGGCGACCGCATGCGCATCACCTTCTCCGGTCCTGCGAGCGCGGTGTCGAAGGCCTTCGGTACGCAACTGCACCGTTATACGGTGGACGGCGAGAGGCATTTCGCCAACAGCACCGAAACACGCATTCCTGCGTCGCTCTCGCCGGTGATCCGCAGCGTCGCCCTGCATAACTTCTTTCCGAAGCCGCAGCACACCGCGCTGATGCACAGCACGTTCGACCGCAAGCATGGCAAGTGGAGCACGGCCGATGCGGCGAAGCCGGCATTCACCGTGCCGCCCGGTACGAGCGATCCGAACACCACCTACGACATGGTGCCGGCCGACTTCAACCAGGTCTACAACGTGAAGCCCTTATGGGATCGTCGCAATGCCGTGCGCGGTGGCGGCCAGACGGTCGTCGTTCTCGAGCGCACCGACGTCCTCGCGGACGACGTGGCGCGCTTCCGCAGCGCGTTCCTGCCTGCCGACGCGAAGGGGACTTTCAGCACCCTGCATCCGCTGGATGGCGGCGTCGCCTGCGCGGACCCGGGCATGAACGGCGACGAAGGCGAAGCCGCCCTCGATGCCGAGTGGGCCGGTGCGGCCGCGCCAGATGCGAACATCGTGCTGGCGTCGTGTGCCGATAGCGGTGCCACATTTGGTCCCTTCATGGCTGCCGCGCGCCTTCTCGAAGGCGGTCCCGACGGTAGCCTTCCGCCCTCCGTGTGGAGCCTGAGCTACGGCGCGTGCGAGTCGGGCGATCCCAGCGATGCCTTTACCGCGGATGCGATCTGGTCGTCGGCGGCCGCGGAAGGCGTGACGGTGTTCGTCTCGACCGGTGACGGTGGTTCGACGCAATGCGATCAGGGTGCGTTGTTCTGGTCTACGTCGGGCGCTGCCGTGAACGGCCTCGCGTCGTCACCCTCGTCGGTGGCGGTGGGCGGTACGGACTTCAACGATCGTGGCCAGCAGTCCACGTACTGGACGTCGACCAACCTGCCTTACTACCAGTCCGCGATCAGCTATATCCCGGAAATGACCTGGAACAACAGCTGCGCCAGCAGCCACTTGTATACCTTGCTCGGCTACAAGGACGGCATCACCGCCTGCAACGACAGTGCCGGGCGGGGACAGGATTTCCTGCAGGTGGGCGGCGGTGGCGGTGGACCCAGCGGCGTTCATGGGCAGCCGGAGGAACAGATCGGCATCAGCGGCTCGACCAACCACACCTCACGCCTGTTGCCGGATGTGTCGTTGTTCTCGGCCAACGGGATCTTCGGGCACGCCCTGGTGTTCTGCATGTCCGATGCGGATAACGGTGGCACGGCCTGCGACTTCAGCAATCCCGATAACGTGTTCGCCAACTCCGCAGGTGGTACGTCGTTTGCCGCGCCAGCCATGGCCGGCGTTCAGACGCTGATCAACCAAGCCGCCGGCGGTCGCAGCGGCAATGTGTTGCCGGCCTTCTACGGCATTGCCGCACGCCAGTTCGGCACCGTCGGCTCGCCGAATACCAAGACACTCACCGCATGCAACGCCAGCAACGGCGTGACGATCGGCGCGGACTGCGTGTTCAACAACGTCACCGAAGGCGACATTGTGCAGCCCTGTGGGTCTGGCTCGCCCAATTGCGACACCGGGCACAAGCTCAACAACATCGTCGGCATCGTGGAGGGTGGCGATCCCACCACCAACGCGCTGGTTCCGGCCTGGAAGACGAACGTCGGTTACAGCATGGCGACGGGTTTGGGCACGATCAACGCGGCGAACCTCGTCGATGCCTACCTCGGTTGGGGCGCACCAGCCAGCCGCGGTTATGTCGCCTCGGCGGATTTCCTCTCGCTCAACAACCTGTTCACCAACGACGGCTACAGCGACTTCGCCTATGTCGATCCCACCCAGGGCGTCTTGCACTCGGTAGCGATGAAGGGTGCAGTGAGCCTGTATGACGAAACGCAGGCCATCGATCCGAGCCTTACGGTAACGGCCTTCGGCGACCTGGTGCCCGGGCTCGACGCGTTGTCGCTCAAGTCCGGCGAAATCGTCCTGCTCGGCGCCGATAACCAGGTGAACGTCTGGGTGTCCACCGGGACCGGTGGCTACTTCACCTTCGTGGTCAATCATGCGGTGCCCGCCACCTGGAAGCTGCTGGGCACCGGCGTCAACGATGCCAGCGGCACGCAGAAGCTGGTCTGGTTCGACACGGCGACCTCGCAGATCGTCTGGTGGTCGCTGGATCTCGATCCGGTCACGCAGAACGACATCATCGTCACCGCGGAATCCGCGCCGATCGACGGCGTCGCCGGCGCCACGCCGACGCTCGCCGATGCCAACGGCGACGGCTACACGGACCTGGTCTGGACTCGCACCGACAACACCTCGCTCGCCCTGTGGATCGCCGACCAGCAAGGTCATTTCGTGGCCCATGCGCTGCCGGACCGCCCGGCGGGTGCCACGCTCTATGGCGTCGGTGACATCGACGGCAACGGCACGACGGACCTGATCTGGACCGACACGGCCAATGCCCAGGTGAGCTGGTGGACGCTGGATGGTTTTCGCGTCATCGCGAAGAAGAGCCGTGCCATCCCGGCCGGATACAGCTTGGCCAGCATCGGCGACTACGACGGCGACGGCCTGGCCGACCTGCTCTGGCGCAACGCCAACAACCGCGTGTTCGAATGGCAGGGCACCGGCTCGGGCTTCACCTCGTTCAAGGTGGCCGATGCCTGGGGCACCGCCCTCGTGCTGGCCAAGCAGGACACCGTACCGGCCAACCGCTTCCAGGGTAGCCGCCGGGTAACTTCCGCACCGTAAGGCCTGACGACGGGCCGGCCCCTGGTCGCCGGCCCGTCGTTTTACCGAGAAGAGCCGTGAACGGCTACCTGAGCGGCTGACGTCCCCGGCGGCTGTGTCGCCGCGCTAGATTTGGGCAAGCCACAGGGGTCCGGCCACGTTTAGATGTGGCCACTGCCCAGGAAAGGAACGCCTTCATGATCTTCGTCCTTGCTCTGCTCATCGGCATCGTTGCCGGTCTCCGCGCGATGATGGCTCCGGCCGCCGTCGCCTTCGCCGCCCGTTTCGGCGGCCTCGCGCTCACGGGTACGCCGCTCGCCTTCATGGGCTACGCATGGACACCGTGGATCTTCGGCATCGCCGCGCTGGGCGAACTGATCACCGACCAGCTGCCGTCCACGCCGAGCCGCAAGATTCCCGTCCAGTTCGGTACCCGCATCGTGACGGGTGCCTTGTCGGGCGCCTGCATCGGCGCCGCCCACGATGCCCTGGTGATCGGCCTGGTCGCTGGCGCCATCGGTGCCGTCCTTGGCACCTATGGTGGCTCGGCGGCCCGTACGAAGATGGCCGCTGCCTTCCGCAGCGACCGTCCCGCCGCCATCGTCGAGGACATCGTAGCGATCGCCCTCGCGGCCCTGGTCGTCTTCTTCGCCTGATTACCGCGGTCGCGTCGCGGTCAGAACTTCGCGTTGAGGTTCACGAAGTACTGGCGCGGCGCACCGGCCATCAGGGTCTGGTTGTAGCCATCCGGATCGGAGGCGACGTAGCCGTTCGTGCCGGTCGAGGCGAAATAGCGCTTGTCGAGCAGGTTGGTCACGTTGAAGCCGATGCTCATCTCCTTGAGCACCGACAGGTTGCCGATGTCGTAGGCGAGACCGGCATCGACCACCCAGTACGACGGCACGGACGAATCGTCGGTGTAGGTGATGTAGCGGCGACCGGTGTACTTGCCTTCGACGTTCGCGCGCCAGCCGGCGATCTCGTAGCTCACCGAGCTGGAGAACATGGTCTTCGGCACGCCGACCACGTACTTGCCAGCCGTGTGGACGGTGCCCGAGTTCTGGTAGTCGTCCTGGTACTTGGAGTTGTTGTACGAGAACGAGTTGAGCCAGCTCAGGCCCTGCACCGGCTTCCAGAGGAAGGCGACGTCGGCGCCGCGACTCTTCACGTCACCCACGTTGTTGAGCGATGCGGCGCAGGTAACCACCGCCGGGCACGGCGTCGTCGCCAACAGGCGGTTCTCGAAACGCGTGTAGAACAGGCCCAGCGACGCCTCGAAGGTTTCGCCATGGGCGCGATAGCCCGTCTGCCAGGTCTGTGATTCTTCCGGCTTGAGGTGGTCCTTCGCCGCATCGAACGCCGCCTGCGACGTGCTGAACGGTGTGATGCCGAAGGCAGAGATGTTCTTCGCGTAGGAGGCGTAGATATCCTGGTTCGCGTCGAGTTTGTAATCGACGCCGGCCTGCGGCAGGAAACCCTTCTTCGCGCGCATCTGGCCCTGCGCGAAGGCCGTCGTCGGCACCAGCGAGGTCGCGTCCGTGGTGACGCGCAGCGACTTCGCACCGAAGTTGATCGTCAGCTGGTCGTCGAGGAGATGGATGGTGTCCTCGGCGTAGCCCATCCGCGTCTTGGTTTCATAATGCTGCAGGAAGGCGCGCAGGAACGGATCCTGGTCGTTGTAGACGGTGTACAGCGCCGTGTACTGACCGCTCAGCGTGAAGTAGTTGCGCTCCTGGTTGGTGTTGGAGTCCTCACCCCAGATGCCCACCTCGATATCGTTGTTGCCCACGCTGAACTTGAGCGCCGAGGTGATGCCATAGCGATCCAGGCCGTAGTCCGTGGTGCGCATCGAAATCGGAACGGTCGGCGAGGAGGCCTGGTACGGCGTAGCCCACTGACCTTCACCGCGATCCGCGTGGTAATAACCGGTCGTGTCGAGCGTCGCGCCGCCGAGGTTGAACGAGCCGGACAGGCCGGTCAGGGTGTCACGACGAATACCGCCGCCCGCGTAGTACGTCGCGTCGCCCTTGTCGTAATCGGCCGGCAGGCCGTTGAGCGAGGCCGGGTACTGTCCCTTGCCATTGAGGGCGTTGGCGATCTGCACCGCCGAGTTCCAGTCCGGCTGCAGATAGTCCCAGTTCCAGCCCAGCGCGCGCTGGCTGGTCAGGGACAGGTCCATGTAGTCGTATTCCTTGCGCTTGCTGCTGTCGACAAACAGGCTGATGCGGTTGCCGTCGCCCCACTGATACAAGGCTTTCAGGTTCGCCTGGTTCGACTTCTGGTCGCCGTAGCCCTTCCACTTGTCGGTATCCGCGTTGGCGAACGACACATACATGGAGAAGCCGTGGTAATCGCCGGAATCGACGCGTGCAAACGTGCGATGGGTCGAATCCGAGCCGATCACCTGATTCAGGCGCACACCCGGTTTCATATCCGGATCGGCCGAGTAGAACTGCACGGTGCCGCCGAGGTTGGTGTTCGAAGCCGTACCGAGCGCACCGGCGCCCTGGGCGAGTTCGACCGTCGCAAGGTTTTCGGTGGTGATGGCGCGCGTCACCTGCAGGCCGTCGGTCACGCCATAGCCCATCGTGCCGAGGGGAATGCCATCCAGTGTGAAACCCAGGCGCGACTGGTCGAAGCCATGCAGCGTGATCTGGGTCGACCACTCGTAGGCGCCCCAGGGATCGGCGGACTGGAACTGCACGCCGGGCAACTTGTCGAGCGCTTTCAAGGCGCTGGTGCCGGGCGTCTGCTGTTTGGTGATCTCCTCGACACCGATGCTCTGGATCTGCCGCGTTTCACCCGGCGCGATCACGGAAACGGCATCGAGCTGCTTCGCGTCCTTGGTGGTCGCGGCGACGCCGTCCGCTGCGGGGGCGGCCTTGTCGTCGTCGGCGGCGTGGACGAAACCGGCATGCAGCGACAGTGCAAGTGCGGTGGCGAGGGCGGTGCGACGGAGCGAAGCACGTGCGAACGTCATCGGGTCGATCCCCTGGAGGTGTAAAACCAGAGAGAGTCGCGGCTGCGCATGTATCGCCGTTTACTTGCAGATGACGGCTGGTTGACGGTGGATCAAAGCGTGATCCCGTTATCTTTGCGCTGGTTTTGTCCAAGGCGCGGGTTTCATCCAAGTTGATTTCGGACTTCTGGACGTCCGTAAGCTGTGACGCTTCCCGAAACGCGCTACAGTCGAGCGTCACTCGCCAGAGCGCACCGGGCCCTCATGATCGACTGGACCGCCGTTACCACCGTCCTCTCCGTCTACGTCGTCGGCGTGATCATCCCCGGCCCGAATTTCGTGGCCGTAGCGCACAAGGCCGCCTCGACCACCACCCGCGAGGCGCTGGCCCTGGTCGCCGGCGTCGTAGTGGTGAACCTGTTCTGGGCGAGCTGCTCCATCCTGGGGGTCGGCATTGTCTTCGCGACATTCCCGTGGATCGCACTGGCCGTAAAGATCACCGGCGCGGCGTACCTGATCTGGTTCGGCGGCCGTTTGATCGTCAAGGCGGGGAGTGCGGGTGCGAGCCTGCCCCCGGCCAGTGGCCGCAGCCTTGGGCAGGCTTTCCGCACGGGCGTCGCCACGAATATCGCCAACCCGAAGTCGATAGCCTTTTTTGCGGCCGTGTTCGCGGCAGCCGCACCCAGGCATGTCTCGATGCCCACCTTTCTCGGCATGCTCGCCACCGTGGCGATCGTGGCGTCGGCCTGGTACGGCATCGTGGCCATCGTGTTCGCCACGCCGAGCGTGGCCCTGCGATACCGGCGTGGAAAGGCCTGGATCGATCGCTTCTGTGGTGGCGTGATCGTCGCCCTGGGAATTCGCCAACTGGTTCGCTGAAAACACCGGTCATACGGCCAGCTTGAGCTCGGCAAGAGCAGGAGGTTCCGATGCGTCTCACAATCCATCTCATGGGGCCCGCCGCGGCGGTCCTGGCGCTGGCGGGATGCGTCACCGCGCCCCCGGAAGTCGCCGTCATCCCGACGGTCGCCCCGATCGCCGTGTCCTGCCAGACGGATGCGATCACCGACCAGCCCTGCATCGCCATGGCTCGCAAGCGGTGCAGCGCGCCGACCGTGGACACGATTCGACTGGTCCTCGCGAAGCAGGTTCCTGCCGATGCGCAGACCACGCCAAAAACCGTCTATGAGTACCAGGCGGCCTACGCCTGTCCGGAACAGCCCGTCGCCACGCTGCCCTGAAGCGTGGACGTCAGTGCGCTGCCGTGGCCTGTTCCAGCCTGGCGATGAAGTGCATCGCGTAATCGCGATCCGGGCCGCACATCTCTTCGTCGGGCTTTAGTCCACCGCAGACCTTCGGCCGTTCAGGCCGGCCGAAGATCGCGCAGCGGTTGTCGTCGGTCAGCTGCACACAACGCACACCGGCCGGCTTGCCGTGAGGCATGCCGGGGATCGGCGAGCTGATGGAGGGCGCGATGCAGCAGGCACCGCAGCCCATGCGGCAGGACAACGACGTGCTCATGTTCCGGGGCGGGTTCAGTATCTCTGGCGAAGCAGGTTGTAGACCGGATCCGTATCCGGCCGCTGTCCGTGCCAGCGCTCGAACGCATCCGCGGCCTGCTCGACCAGCATGCCGAGGCCGTCGCGGAAGTAGCGCGTCCCAGCGGCCGTGGCCCATCCCTTGAAGTCCGCGGCGGCGGCGCCGTAACAGAGGTCGTAGCAGGTGCTGTGATCCTGCAGGATCGACATCGGCAGGTCGAACGCGCCGCCGATGACGCCGATCGAGGTGGCGTTGACGACGAGGTCGAAGCACTTGCCTTCCAGGTCGTCCCAGTAGCGCGTATGGCACCGGGCCGGCTCGCCGATGGCGTCGGCCAGCTCGTCGGCGCGCTCGGGGCTGCGGTTGACGATGGTCAGGGTCTGGACGCCGGCGTCCATCAGCGCCCAGGCAACGGCACGTGCCGCGCCGCCGGCGCCGAGCAGGAGGGCGTCGTGACCGCGCAGGTCGAGTGAATGACGTTCGGTGATATCGCGAACGAAGCCGCTGCCGTCGGTGTTGTGCGCCTGGAGCTTGCCGCCAGCCTGGAGCTTGCCGCCAACCAGCGGCGTGAGGGTATTAGCCGCACCCGCGCGGATCGCGGCTTCCGAGCGCTCGGAGGCGACGTTCAGCGCGGCGATCTTGTGCGGCATGGTCACGTTGGCACCGAGGCCGCCTTCGGCGAAGAAACGGCGCACGGCCGGCTCGAACTGATCCGGCGCGACATCGATGGTCTCGTAGCTCAGGCGGATGCCGAGCTGGTCGGCAAAGGCCTGGTGGATCTGCGGGGACAGCGAATGCGCGATCGGGTGACCGAACACGGCAAAACGGTGCGCTTCAGCGCTCATGGACTCTCCTGGATCGACGCCGGACCGAACCCGCCCGGTAGGCCAATTCTAACGCCGCCTACTGGTAACCGGGCTTGCCGACATCGTCCGGTGATTGGGGTACGCGACGCATCTGCTCGACCGGGAAGCCCTGTTGACGGGCTACCTCGAGCAGCCGCTGGTACACGGCATCGTCCATGCGACGGTCCTTCGACATGATCCAGAGCAGCTTGCGCGAGGGCAGGCCGACCATGCTGACGCGGTAGTCGTCGGACAGGGCGAGGATCATATAGTCGGAGCGGAAGGGCCAGAGCAGCTGCACTTTCCAACGGCTGGCGTCCTTGGGGTCGGGAAGCCACGCCTTGCCATGCCACGTTTTCGCTGGCTGATCGAAGCCCTTGCGGTAGTGATAGACGTTGTCTATCTGGCCGTCAGGCCGCAACGTGTATTCATCGGCCGTGGCCACCTTCCCGCGTTCGGCGAAGTTGGGAATGTTCCCCATGACGTACCACATGCCCATGTAGCGCGGCAGGTCCACCTGGTCCACCGTCTTCAGTGGCGCATTGATGGCGCAGCCGGCGGTCGCCATGCCGGCGGCGAGGAGGAGGGCCAGCGGGATTCGGGTCATGGCCTAGCGTGGGCCGCGCCGCGTCACGACGGGGTCAACGCGTCGCGATCCCTGAGACAGGGGGTGACTAGCCTGAGCGCTACCGACCCGCCGTCCCGGAGTTACGCCATGAACGACACGCTCTCGCCCCGTCGCCTCCGCGCCCTGATCGCCCTCGGCTGGCTCGCGGTGGGAACCCTGGTCCTGCTGGTGACCCCGCTTTCGGCGCATAGCGAATCGCTGGGCTGGACGCCCGCGTTCTGGCTGATGCTGGCGCCGGCCAGTGTGCTGGTGGCCATGAAGCCGGGCCTGCCGCTTTCCCTGTTGGCTGCGCTGTTCCGGCGTTGAGGGTAAGAGCTCGCCGATGAATCGGCTCCTACAAAGAGCCTCGGCGTCAGGTGGTGATGCCTAGGCGCTTGAGCTCCAGGCGGCGGAGGAACTCCTGCATGATCCGCAGGTAGAGGTCTTCGCCGAGGTAGCCGTCTTCGACGCCGGCATCGATCGACGGGTTGTCGTTGACCTCGATCACCACCGGCTTGTCGCCGACCTGCTTGAGGTCGACGCCGTAAAGGCCGTCGCCGATGGTCTGTGTCGCCTTCAACGCCAGCTTGACGACCTCGGCGGGCGCCTCGCGCACGGGCACCGTGCGGAAACCACCGGATTTGGCCGTGCCTTTGGCGCCATGGTTGTAGATCTGCCAGTGCCCACGCGACATGTAGTACTGGCAGGCATATAGCGGCTCGTGGTTGAGCACGCCGATGCGCCAGTCGAACTCCGTGTAGAGGTATTCCTGCGCGATCAGCAGCGCGCTGTGCGAGAACAGCTCGGCAGCTGCCTTTTCCAGCGCTTCGCGTGTTTCCACCTTGACCACGCCGCGCGAGAACGAGCCGTCGGGAATCTTCAGGACGATGGGCAGGCCCAGACGATCGGGCAGGTCGCGTACGCGCCTGGGGTCGTCGCGGTAGATGATCTCGGTGATCGGCGTGGCGAGCTTGCGCGCGACCATCAGGTCGTTAAGGAAGATCTTGTTCGTGCAGCGCAGGATCGACGTCGGGTCGTCCATCACCACCATGCCTTCCTTTTCCGCGCGATGCGCGAAGCGGTAGGTATGGTTGTCGCTGGCCGTGGTTTCGCGAATGAAAAGGCCGTCGTACTCGGCGAGCCGCTGGTAGTCGTTCTTACCGATCGGGTCGACCTCGATCCCCAGGTGCTTGCCCGCTTCGATGAAATGCTTCAGTGCCTTCTTGTTCGACGGCGGCATGCTTTCGTTTGGATCGACCAGCATGGCGATGTCGTAACGGAAACGACGGCGCGCCTTGGGCTTGCGCCAGAGTTTGCGAGAAAACTTGTCCAGTGCCTGGGCAAAGGCATCTTCCTGAGCGTCATCCAGCGTGTGCAGGCCGACGGGCTTGATCGACGAGACCTGCCACACGCGATCGCGCTCGAATTCGATACGCATCAGGGGGCAGGGGAACATCTCGAAGATCTGTCTCGCAAGATCCTGCAGATCCTCGTAGGCCGTTTCGCCGAAGTAGACCAGCACGCCGAAATCGGTGGTGTCCCGGCCCCCCGCCGGCAGGAAGTTGGCCAGCTTCTGGTTGAGGTCGTCGATGTCCAGGCCGTAGAGCGAGCGGCGACGCAGGTCGTTCACCGTGCGCACCGACGGAATCACCTTGTGTCCGCGCGCTTCGGCGAGCAGGGACACGTAGTAACCGGTGCCCAGGTACTTGTAGCTGCGGCAGAGATTGATGACGTGAGTGCGCTCGTCGTCGCTCCCGACGGGCTCACGGAGGTAGTCCATGGCGCTGACGACATCGGCGGATGGGTAGTAGGAGCCCCAGTCCGAGGCTTTTTCCACGACGATGACGAGCCGGCTCATGAGACCTCGACAGACGACGAATACCGTTGTGTCGACCCCGCGTGGAGCCGTTCGTTTCGTCGGTGGCGCAGTGTGGTCCTCCGGTGCCGCGGCGCACAAGCGCCAGCGCTGAAGCCCGTTTAAACGAGTTCATGAAAAAGTCATTGATCAGCCCGGGCACGAGGTCTACAGTGCCGCGCTTGCCGATTCTCCCCGTCCGGCTCCGCAGCCGTCATCCCCCTCGCGCCGGAGTTTCCATAGCGCATGCGTCCACCCCCGGTAACCGCCGCGGTTCGCGTTCGTCGCGCCGAGGTCAGCGATCTCGACGATCTGGTCGCCCTCGAGGAATCGAGCTTCGCGCAGGACCGACTGAGCCGTGCCCAGTACCGCAAGCACCTCGACAGCGAGAGCGCCCTCGTGCTCGTCGCCAGTGCGAACCATCGCCGCTTCCTCGGCACCGCGGTCGTCTTCTTCCGCAAGGGCAGTACCGTCGCCCGCCTGTATTCGATTGCCGCCAAGCCGCAGGCCCAGGGCAAGGGCGTGGGCTCGGCGCTGATCGAAGCCTCGGAAGAGACGGCGCGCTCGCGCGGCTGCCGTGCGCTCCGGCTCGAGGTCCGCAAGGACAACGCCGTGGCCATTCGCCTGTATGAGCACCGTGGCTACCGGATCATCGGCGAGTACGCGCACTACTACGCCGACGGCGCCGATGCCCTGCGTTTCGAAAAGCCGCTCTGAGCACGGCAGGGCTATACTGGCGGCCGTTTACGGGGAATCGCCCATGCGCCGACTGATCCTGCCGTTCGCCATCGCCGCTACCGCTGCCGCCGTGCTTTCCGCGTGCGGCCAGAAGGGCGACCTGTTCATGCCTCCGCCGCCGGCACCCGGCACGACAGCCAGCCCGCAGGCGGCGCATCCGGCCGCGGCATCGACCGTCGAGGGCCCGGCCAAGGCCAGCAGCACCATCACCCCGTTCAACTCCGTCATTCACCAGTAACGACGATGCCCAATCGCTTTACCAAGATGCATGGGATCGGCAACGACTTCGTCATCGTGGACTGGCGCGAGGATGCCGGGCGCATTCCGAACGCCGCCCGCATCGCCGCCCTGGCCGATCGCCACACCGGGATCGGCTTCGACCAGCTGATCAGCATCGAGCCTGCGCGCGATCCGTCCTGCGAGTTTTACTACGGCATCTGGAACGCGGACGGTACGCCGTCGGGCCAGTGCGGTAATGGCGTTCGCTGCGTCGCTGCCTGGCTGTTCCGCGACGGCGTGATCGAGCGCGATACCGACGTTCGCCTGGAAAGCCCGTCCGGGCCAGTCACGGTGCGGGTCCTCGACGAGGGCCGCGTGGTGGTCGACATGGGCGAACCGGATTTCGATCCGGCCTCGCTGCCCTTCACCGCCCCGGGGCTGGCTGCCACCTATACGCTCGATGTGGTCGGCGAACGGATCACCTTCGGCGCCGTGTCGATGGGTAATCCGCATGCTGTCGTGTTCGACGACGACCTCGCCGATCCACGCATCGACCTGCTCGGCCCCGCGCTCACGGTGGACCCGGCGTTCCCAGAAGGCGTGAATGTCGGCTTCGCCCAACGGCTGGGGCCTGACCGGATCCGCCTGCGCGTGCATGAACGCGGCAGCGGCTGGACCCGCGCCTGCGGCACCGGCGCCTGCGCCGCGGCCGCCGTGGCCCAGTCCCTCGGCATGGCCACCCCGGTGGTGAACGTGGAACTCCCGGGCGGCATCTTGACTATCGAATGGCACGGCCCCGGCCACACGCTGTGGATGACCGGCCCGGCCGCCTTTGTTTTCGAAGGCGAAGTGTGACGTTCGCATGCGAACGGGGCACACTGACGACAAACAGGAAGCAGACCCCATGACCGACTCCGCGATCGACGGCGACATCAAGCCAGCCACCGTGGCGTCCTACCTGCGGCGACACCCGGATTTCCTCGCCGACTACCCCGAGCTCGCCAACGCGCTCACCCTGCCGAGCAGCAATGGCCCGGCGGCATCGCTCGCCGTGCATCAGTTGCGGGGCCTGCGCGAGAAGAACGCCGAGCTCGAGACGCGGCTGAAGGAACTCGCCTCGATCGCCGGGGACAACGAGAAGCTGATGCGCCGCGTCCACGGGCTGATGCTCGCCTTGCTCAGCGCGAAAGACATCGAGGAAACCGTGCGCAGCGTGGTCCGCCGCCTGACCGAGGACTTCCAGTCCGAGCGGATTCGCCTGGTCTTCTTCGGCGACCTCGCCGGCCTGCCGGACGAGCCGTGGCTGCTTCGCGAGCCGCGCGGCAGCTCGGGCCTGCCCGAATTCACCTCGTTCCTCGAGCACGCCGACCCGGTTGCCGGGCGCCTGGCGCCGGACAAGCTGCATCGCCTGTTCGGCAATGAAGCTCCCGAAGTCCGTTCGGCGGCCCTGATGCGCGTGGGTCCGGACGCCTTGCTGGCGATCGGCAGCGCCGATGCCGACCGTTTCCATCCGGGCATGGGCACCCTGTTCCTGGACATGATTTCGACCACCGTCGGCTCGGCGATCGAACGGGCACGGAACGCGGCGTGAGCCCACGCGAGGCCGTCGAGGCCTTCCTTCGGCACTTCGCTGCCGAACGCGCGCCGTCGGTTCACACACTGGCGGCGTATCGCCGCGACCTGGAGAAGCTGCTCCGCTTCATGGAAGCCGACGGACTGGCGAGCTTCGATGCGCTCAGCCCCGATCGTCTGCGCGGGATGATCGCCCGCGAACATCGCGGCGGCCTGCAGCCCAACAGCATCCAGCGCCTGCTTTCGGCCTGTCGGACGCTGTTTCGCTACCTCACGCGGGAAGGCCAGCTGGCTCACGACCCGGCGGCGGCCGTGCGCGGACCGAAGGTGCGCCGCAAGCTGCCGCAGGTGCTGGACGCCGATGAAGCGAAGGAGCTGGTCGAGACCACGCTCGGCGGAACGCTCGCCCCGCGGGACTCCGCCATGATGGAGCTGTTCTATTCAAGCGGCCTGCGCCTGTCCGAACTCACCGGCCTGCACTGGGGCGACCTCGACCTGGAAGACGGCCAGGTGCGCGTGCTCGGGAAAGGCAGCAAGACGCGCATCCTGCCGGTCGGCCGCTTCGCCATCACGGCCCTGAAGGCCCTCGCCGCCCTGGGCGGTGCCGGGCCGGAGCAGCCCGTGTTCAAGGGCCGCGGCGGGGCGCCGATCAGCGCCCGTGCCGTGCAGATGCGACTGGCCAAACTATCGAGCGGCCAGGCCAAGCGGGTGCATCCCCACATGCTCCGGCACACCTTCGCCAGCCACATGCTGGAGTCCTCCGGCGACCTGCGCTCCGTGCAGGAGCTGCTCGGCCACGCCGACATCGCGACGACACAGATCTACACCCACCTCGATTTCCAGCACCTGGCCAAGGTCTACGACGCGGCGCATCCCCGCGCCAAGCGCAAATAAGACAGGTAGGAGCCGATTCATCGGCGAATAATGAATAAACCCGCTGCGCAGCAGCGCTCCTCTCAGGTTCCTGGCCTCAGCCCTACCGAAGGAAGAGCTCGCCGATGAATCGGCTCCTACCAAGGAGGTTCCCGAAGCGGGTCGTGGCCCATCAGGCTTGCGACACCACGCCCTGGCCCCCACCTCTAGCCGACTCCCCAAAGGAACCCGCTATGGAACCGATGCACGCTACGACCATCGTCTGCGTCCGCCGCGACGGCAAGGTCGTCATCGGCAGCGACGGCCAGGTCACCCTTGGCAACACCGTCATGAAGGCCAACGCCCGCAAGGTGCGCCGCCTCGGCAAGGGCGACGTCCTGGCCGGGTTTGCGGGCGCCACCGCAGACGCGTTCACCCTGTTCGAGCTGTTCGAAGAAAAGCTGGTCAAGCACGGCGGGAACCTCACGCGTGCCGCCGTGGAAATGGCCAAGGAATGGCGTACCGATCGCCGCCTCGGCCGCCTCGAAGCCATGCTGGCCGTGGCCGATAAGGAAGCCTCCCTCCTGATTTCGGGCAATGGCGACGTCCTCGAGCCCGATCACGGCTTGATTGCGATCGGCTCGGGCGGACCTTATGCCCAGTCCGCAGCGCTCGCGCTGATGGAGAATACCGAGCTCGATGCGCGCACGATCGTAGAAAAAGCCCTCAAGATCGCAGGCGATATCTGCATCTACACCAACCACAACACGTCCATCGAGGAGCTCTGAGCCGATGTCCGAACTCACGCCCCGCGAGATCGTCAACGAACTCGACCGTTACATCATCGGCCAGCAAGACGCCAAGCGCGCCGTGGCCATTGCGCTGCGTAATCGCTGGCGCCGCATGCAGTTGGAACCAGGCATGCGCGAAGAGGTCACCCCGAAAAACATCCTCATGATCGGCCCGACCGGCGTCGGCAAAACCGAGATCGCCCGTCGTCTGGCCACCCTGGCCAATGCCCCCTTCGTGAAGGTCGAAGCGACCAAGTTCACCGAAGTGGGCTATGTGGGCAAGGATGTGGAGTCGATCATCCGGGATCTCGCCGATGTGTCGTACAAGCTGGTCCGAGACCAGGCCAAGGGACGCGTGCGCAGCCAGGCCGAGGATGCCGCCGAAGATCGCCTGCTCGATGCGCTGATTCCGCGCCGGCAGGCCACCGGCTGGGACGACACCGGCACGCAGACGCCGGCCATCGACAGCGATACCCGGCAGAAGCTGCGCAAGCAGCTGCGCGAAGGCGGCCTGGACGACCGCGAGATCGAGCTGGATTTCGCCACCAACGTCGGCGTCGAGATCATGACCCCACCGGGCATGGAGGAAATGAGCCAGCAGTTGGGCAAGATGTTCCAGAACCTCGGCGGCTCGAAGTCGCAGAAGCGCAAGATGACGATCCGTCAGGCGCGCCCGCTGCTGATCGAAGAGGAGGCCGGCAAACTGCTCAACGACGACGACCTGCGTACCCGCGCCGTCGATATCGCCGAGCAGAACGGCATCGTCTTCATCGACGAGATCGACAAGGTCGCCCAGCGCTCTGAGTGGGGCGGTGCGGGCGTGAGCCGCGAAGGCGTGCAGCGCGACCTGCTGCCGCTGGTGGAAGGCTCGACCGTGTCCACCAAGTACGGGGCGATCAAGACCGACCACATCCTGTTCATCGCGTCGGGCGCGTTTTCGCTGGCCAAGCCGTCGGACCTGATCCCCGAGTTGCAGGGTCGCCTGCCGATCCGCGTGGAACTCAACGCGCTATCGGTCGACGACTTCAAGCGCATTTTGCGCGAACCGCACAATGCCCTGACCAAGCAATATGTTGCGCTGCTCAATACCGAAGGCGTCACCCTGGAGTTCACTGATTCCGGGATCGACCGGCTGGCCGAAGTGGCGTTTCAGGTCAACGAACGTACCGAGAACATCGGCGCGCGCCGCCTGCATACGGTCATGGAGCGCCTCCTGGAACGCATCTCCTTCGAAGCAGCCGACAAATCCGGCGAAAAACATGCCATCGACGCCGAATATGTCGACAAAACGCTGTCGTCACTCGTCAAGGACGAGGATTTGAGCCGTTACATCCTCTGAACAATGAGGGGTCCCCCCTCTGGTAAACTATTGACGTATATGGGCAAGGTTATTCAACTCAAAACCAACGGCCAGCGTGCGAGCCTGCGTGAAGCGCAGGACAGCCAGCAGCTGGTACGTTTGTGGCGCGACGAACTCGAACACGGCAGCTTCTGCGGCTACGTGGGCGGAGTCGGTCGCGAATTTTTCCTGCTGTGGGTGATCGGCGACGGTGTCAGCTATGACGGCATGTACATCATGCGGCATCGCGACATCTCCGAATTCGAAGCACCCGACAAGCACAGCACCTTCCTCGAGAAGGCCCTCGCGCTGAAGGGCATCCGCCCGACGCCGCCGGCCGACTTCCCGCTCGACGACATCCAGCAAGTGGTCCAGGCGGCCGCTGCGCACGCGCCTGTCATTGGCGTGCATGTGGATAGCGAAGACGAAGCGGAGGTCTGCTACATCGGCCGCCTCGTCAGCGTGGAGGAAGAAGGCTTCAACATGCAGGAGATCACTCCCGACGCGGAATGGCTGCGTGAGCCGTCGTTTTTCTCGTGGGACGAGATCTCCACCATCAGCATGGAAGACGCCTACGCCACGTCGCTCCTCGCCGTGGCCGGCGACCCGCCGCCGCTCGAACAGGGCGACACCGGCGGCGGCTTCGGCAGCGCGCACTAAGGCGAGTCTTTTCTGTGGGAGCCGATGAATCGGCTCCTACGAGGAGCGGCATTCTCCGGAAGCATTCCCGCAGCACCACCAAGGCCACCGGCCCATGTCCCGCCCGCGTCCCCTCGATATCGTCCTGCATTCGGCCTCGCGCATCCTCGAGGTCAGTTTCGACAACGACGAACGCTTCCGGCTTCCCTGTGAATACCTCCGGGTGAACTCACCCAGTGCCGAAGTGCAGGGCCATGGCCCCGGCCAGAAGGTGCTGGTTGCCGGCAAGCGTAACGTGGGCATTACCGCGCTCGAACCCACCGGCCACTACGGCGTGTTGATCCGCTTCGACGACGGCCACGCCAGCGGCATCTTCGGCTGGGACACGCTGTACGACCTCGGTCGCGCTTACGACACGGCATGGCCTGCCTACCTCGCGGAACTCAAGGCCAAGGGCCTCTCCCGGTAATGGAAAGCACGCGCATCAAAGCATCCTGCGCGTGCAAGGCGTATATTTGCGCGCCATCCCCATCACACCGGCGAACAACGGACGTTCCGAAGTCATCACCGCGGAGCTACAAGGCATGACGCGAATCGTCGTCGTCGGAAGCATCAACATGGACCTGGTCACGCTAGCGCCGCGCTTTGCCGGCCCTGGCGAAACATTGACCGGTGACCGTTTCCTCACCATCCCCGGCGGCAAGGGCGCGAACCAGGCAGTCGCTGCCGCGCGTCTCGGTGCCTCGGTGTCGATGGTCGGTTGCGTCGGCGACGACGCTTTCGGCAAACAGCTTTACGACGGCCTCGTCGCCGAGGGCGTCGACGTGACCCACGTGACGCGGGTTGACGGTATCGGCAGCGGTACGGCCTCGATCACGGTCGCCGGTGGCGAAAACAGCATCGTCGTGGTGCCCGCTGCCAACGGTCGCGTCACACCCGCCCAGGTCGAGGCCGCCCGCGACATCATTCGGGGCGCCGACGCGGTGCTGGTCCAGTTGGAAATTCCCCTGGACGCGGTCGACGCCACGCTGCGCATCGCGCAGGACGAAGGCGTTCCCGTCATTCTCAATCCCGCCCCCGCGCAGTTGCTGCCGGTCGAGTGGCTGTCGCGCGTGCGCTTCCTCACGCCGAACCAGCACGAGCTCGCCACCGTACTCGGTGCGCAGGGCGAAACCGATTTCCGCGAACTCATGCGTCGTGCTCCCTGCCCGGTCGTCCTGACCCGTGGCGAGGACGGCGCCTGGTTCCGCGACAAGGACGACGAGCCGCGTCACCAGAGCGGTTTCAAGGTCGACGCGGTGGACAGCACCGGCGCCGGTGACACTTTCAATGCCGCGCTCGCGGTGTACCTCGCCGAGGGCCTCGACGTGGCGGTGCGCAAGGCTTGCGCGACCGCGGCGATCGCCGTCTCGCGCCTGGGCGCCCAGGGTGGCATGCCGCGTGCCGATGAGGTCACGGCGTTCCTGGAGACACATCAATGAAGCGCAGTGGTCTGCTTCATGCGGAGCTCAACCGCGTGATCGCGGCGATGGGTCATACCGACACCCTGGTCATCGGCGATGTCGGCCTGCCGGTACCTCACGGGGTTCCCTGCATCGATCTGGCGGTATTGCCGGGCACGCCGGATTTTTCCACGGTATTCGAAGCGGTCTATGCGGAACTCGCCGTCGAAAGCGTGACCGTCGCCAGCGAAATCCATGCGCGCAACCCGGCGCTGGTCACACTCGCCGCCCGACTGGGCAACGACGGCCTGGCCGTGAACGAGGTCTCGCATGAGGACCTCAAGCAGCTCAGCGCACGCGCCGTCGCCGTCGTGCGTACCGGCGAGACCTCGCCCTATGCCAACGTGATCCTGCATGCCGGCGTGACCTTCTGATGGCCACGCAACTCGTCAGCATGCACGACATCCACAAGGCCTTCGGTCCGGTGAAAGTGCTCGAAGGCGTCGACTTCGAACTGGTCGCCGGCGAAGTGCACGCCCTCATGGGTGAGAACGGCGCCGGCAAGTCCACCCTGATGAAGATCCTCACGGGGATTTACGCGCCGGACTCCGGCACGATCCAGGTGGACGGCAAGCCCGTCTCGATCACCACGCCGGCCGACGCCGAGAAGTACGGCATCGCGATCATCCACCAGGAACTCAACCTGATCCCAGCCCTCAGCATCGCGGACAACCTGTTCCTCGGTCGCGAGATCCAGCGCTTCGGCCTGCTCGACCGCAAGGCGATGACGAAGAAGGCGATGGAGTGGCTGGCCCAGGTCGGCATGGAGCGACTCGATCCGGACACGCGCGTCGAACGCCTGTCCGTCGGTACGCAGCAGATGGTCGAGATCGCCCGCGCGCTCGGCCAGAACGCACGCGTGCTGATCATGGACGAACCGACTGCCGCGTTGACCGAGCATGAGACGACCACACTGTTCAAACTGATCCGCGCACTCCGCGAGAAGGGTACGGGCATCGTCTACGTGTCGCATCGCATGGAAGAGATCTTCGCCCTATGCGATCGCATCTCGATCCTGCGCGACGGCAAGTTCGTCGGCACCCGTCCCGTGCCGGGGCTGGCCTTCGACGAAGTCGTGAAGATGATGGTCGGCCGTACGCTCGAGGCGCGCTTCCCGACCCGCACGTCCACGCCGGGCAAGGTTCGCCTGCAGGTGGAACACATTAGCGGCGGCATGGTGAAGGACGTGAGCTTCGACTTGCGTGCCGGCGAGGTGCTCGGCGTGGCTGGTCTGTTGGGCGCAGGGCGTACCGAACTCGCGCGCCTGCTGTTCGGCCTCGACAAGCCCTCCGAGGGCCGCGTGCTGCTCGATGGCGAAGTGGTCACGGCGACCAATCCGAACCAGGCGATCCATGCCGGTTTCGGTTTCCTCACCGAAGACCGCAAGGCGCAGGGCCTCGTGCTCGACCTAAGCCTGCGCGAAAACATCAGCCTGCCGCGCGTACCTGCGCATGTCGGCCTGGTCGATCGCGGTGGTGAGAAGACGCAGACCAAGGGCCTGATCGACGCGCTGAAGATCCGCACGCGCGACATGGAGCTCAACGTGAGCGCCCTGTCGGGCGGCAACCAACAGAAGGTCGTGCTGGCCAAGTGGCTGGCACTCAAGCCACGCGTGCTCATCCTCGACGAGCCGACACGCGGTGTCGACGTCGGCGGCAAGGCCGAGATCTATCACATCATCAATCAACTCGCGGAGCAGGGCGTGGCCATTCTCATGATTTCCTCGGAACTGCCGGAGGTGCTCGCCATGAGCGATCGCATCCTGGTCATGCACGAGGGGCATGCAACGGCCCTGCTCGAAGCCCACGGTGCCACCCAGGAAACCGTGATGACTGCCGCGACCGGAGGCCACTGACATGACGCTTCAACTCAACTGGAGCCAGGCCAAGGCGCTGTTCCAGCGCCTCGGCTCGGTGATCGGACTGCTGCTCCTCTTCATCGTGCTGTCGGTGCTGAGTCCGGACTTCCTGACCACGGGCAACCTGCTCACGGTGCTCCGCCAGGTGTCGATCAATGCGTTGATCGCCTTCGGCATGACCTTCGTGATTCTCTCCGGCGGCATCGATCTTTCCGTCGGTGCGATTCTCGCCTTCACCGGTGCGATCACGGCCGGCTTGATGGCCGCCGGCCACGGCATGGTCCTCTCCGTCGGCGCAGGTCTCGGTCTCGGTCTCGTGCTTGGCATGGTGAACGGCGCATTGGTGTCGTGGGGCAAGGTGGCACCGTTCATCGCTACCCTCGGCACGGTGACGCTGCTTCGCGGCCTCACGCTGTCGTATACGCAGGGCAGCCCGATCCCGGTGACCAATCCCGGCTTCGCCATGCTCGGCGGCGGCTACATCGCCAACCTGATTCCGCTGCCTGTGATCTGGATGGCAGTCGCCTTCATCCTCTGTGGTTTCCTCCTGCGCGGCACGGTGTTCGGCCGCCACGTGGTGGCGATCGGCGGCAACGAAGAAGCGGCGCGTCTCTCCGGCGTCCGCATCTCGCCGATGAAGCTCGGCATCTACGGTCTTTCCGGCCTTCTCTCCGCATTCGCGGGCGTCGTGCTTACCTCACGGCTGTATTCGGCCCAGGCGACCGCCGGTGCGGGCTACGAGCTGGACGCGATCGCCGCGGTGGTGCTCGGTGGCACCAGCCTGGCCGGCGGCCGCGGCTGGCTCTTCGGCACCCTGATCGGCGCGCTGCTGATCGGCTTCCTGAACAACGGTCTCAACCTGCTCGGCGTAAGCTCTTTCTACCAGCAGGTGGTGAAGGGCATTGTCATCCTGATCGCTGTCCTGCTCGACAGGCGGCAGTAAAAACAAAAACGAGGGAAATACACCATGCGTAAAGTCACATTCCTGGCCGCGGCAGCGGCAACGCTGCTCGCAGCCTGCTCGCAGCAGGGTCCGGGCGAATCCGCGCCGGCCGCCACCTCCACCGCTGGCGGTGCCGCCGCGTCGGGCACGCCGGTGATCGGCCTCGCCCTGTCGACGCAGAACAACCCGTTCTTCGTCGAGCTGAAAGACGGCGCCCAGAAGGCCGCCAAGGACGCCGGCGTCCAGCTGGTCGTCGTCGATGCGCAGGACGATCCGGCTCGCCAGATCTCCAGCGTCGAAGACCTGATCCAGAAGCGCGTCTCGGTGATCCTGCTCAATCCGACCGACTCTTCGGCCCTGGCCGGCGCCGTGCAGTCCGCACAGCGCGCGAACATCCCGGTGATCACGCTGGATCGCGGCGTCGACGGCGCCGAAGTCGCTTCGCACATCGCGTCCGACAACATCGCTGGTGGCAAGATGGCCGCCGATTTCCTGGCCAAGGAACTCAACGGCAAGGGCAACATCATCGAGCTGCAGGGCGTCGCCGGTACCTCGGCAGCGCGTGAGCGCGGCAAGGGCTTCGACGACCAGATCGCCACGACCGGCATGAAGGTCGTCGCGCAGCAGCCGGCGAACTTCGACCGTGCGCAGGGCCTTTCGGTGAGCGAGAACCTGCTCCAGGGCAATAGCGACGTCCAGGCGATCTTCGCCCAGAACGACGAGATGGCGCTGGGTGCGGTGCAGGCCCTGGCCGGCAAGAACAAGAAGATCCTCGTCGTCGGCTTCGACGGCACGCCGGACGGCAAGACCGCCGTGCAGAGCGGCGCCATGGCGGCCACGGTTGCCCAGCAGCCGGAAGAAATCGGCAAGCTCGGCGTCGAGACGGCGAAGAAGCTGATCGACAAGCAGCCGGTCGACAAGTCGATCGCCGTGCCGCTGAAGCTGCTGACCAAGCAGTAAGCGCCGCGTGTGAAAAGGCCGGGCCACCTCACGGTGGCCCGGCCTTTTTTTATGTCGGCGTCAGTGCTTTGGTAGGAGCCGATTCATCGGCGATGGGTGGTGCGACATCGTTAGGGATCGCCGATGAATCGGCTCCTACCAAAGCGCGCGGGTCGCTAGTCGGACGGGCCCGGCGCGATGACTTCGCGCTGCCCGTTAATCCCCATCGACGAGACCAGTCCTGCCGCTTCCATCGCCTCGACCAGACGCGCCGCACGGTTGTAACCGATGCGGAACTGGCGCTGCACGAACGAGATCGACGCCCGACGCGAACGCAGGACAAAGGCCGCCGCTTCGTCGTACAGCGGATCCAGCTCGGCGTCGATGCCGTCTTCGCCCGGTTCGCCATCGACCGCCTCGCTCGGTGGACCGGCAAGGATCTCGTCCTTGTAGTCGGGCTCGCCGAACTGCTTCAGCCACGCCACGATGCGATGCACTTCTTCGTCGGCGACAAAGGCGCCGTGGATGCGCTGCGGATAGCCCGTACCTGGTGGCAGGAACAGCATGTCACCCTGGCCGAGCAGGCTCTCCGCGCCCATCTGGTCGAGGATGGTGCGCGAGTCGATCTTGGACGACACCTGGAAGGCGACGCGGGTAGGAATGTTTGCCTTGATCAGGCCGGTGATCACGTCGACCGACGGGCGCTGCGTCGCGAGGATCAGGTGGATGCCCGCTGCACGCGCCTTCTGCGCCAGCCGCGCGATCAGTTCTTCGATCTTCTTGCCGGCGACCATCATCAGGTCGGCGAGCTCGTCGATGATCACGACGATCATCGGCAAGGTATCCAGATGCTCCGGCACTTCGGGATGTGCCGGGAAGGGATTGAACAACGGTTTGCCGGCAGCGCGCGCCTCACGCACTTTCTGGTTGAAACCGGCAAGGTTGCGTACGCGCAGATCCGACATCACGCGGTAGCGGTTTTCCATCTCGGCCACGCACCAGTTCAACGCGTTGGCAGCAAGCTTCATATCCGTGACCACGGGCGCCAGCAAGTGCGGAATGCCTTCGTAAACCGAGAGCTCCAGCATCTTCGGATCGATCATGATCATGCGGACGTCTTCAGGCGTGGCCTTGTAGAGCATCGACAGGATCATCGCGTTCACCGCGACCGATTTACCCGAGCCCGTCGTGCCGGCAACCAGCATGTGCGGCGCCTTGGCCAGGTCGGCCACCACGGGCTCGCCGGTGATGCCTTTGCCCATCGCCAGGGTCAGCAGCGAATCGGACTCGCGATATTCGGCGGAGTCGAGGATTTCGGACAACGCGATCATCTGGCGCTGTTCGTTCGGCAACTCCAGGCCCATGCAGGTCTTGCCGGGAATCGTCTCGACGACGCGGATCGTGGTCCGTCCGAGGCCACGTGCGAGATCTTTCATCAGCGCAACGATCTGGTTACCGCGGACGCCCACGGCGGGCTCCACTTCGTAACGCGTGATCACCGGGCCTGCCGACGCCCCGACGACCTGCACCGGCACCTTGAACTCGCGCAGGCGTTGTTCGATCAGCTCACCGGTATCGCGGAGATCCTGCTCTGAAATGGCGAGTGCGGCATTCGAACTCAGCGATGCGGGAGCGAGGAGATCGAGCGGCGGGATACCGACGGCGCTGACGCTACTGCCGCTGCGCAACGGTCTCACGGGCGTGAGTGCGAAGGTGCGGACCGGTTCGACGTGGGGTTCATCGTTCGCCGCCACCGCGAAGCGCGAGACGGGGGCGACCGGCGAAAGCACGGGCAGCGGCGGGGCCACCTCAACCGGCGACTCGACCTCGACCGTCCTCACCTGCTCGACCGGGAGCGTCGATGGTTCGTACGCGGGACGTTGTTCTTCGGAGCGACGTTCTTCTTCGGCGCGGCGAAGCGCCGTATAGGAATGTTCTTCCGCGCGTGCCGGACCGGAGGTTGCGGCAACCGCGCGCTCGTCCGTGCGATAGGAGGCGCCCGCCACGGCGGGCGAGGGCTCCGGCGAAGCGGCTGCCAGGGCACGTGGCGCAAGCCACGGCTCTCGGATCACCGTGTCCGGCTTGACGCGATGACGCGGCATGACCGGCGTCGCGATGGACGGTCGTACGGGATCATTCGACACCGGCTCGGCGCGCGTCGTGTCGCGTCGAACGGCAGCGGGAACGGCCTTGGCAACAGCTGCCGGTTTAACCGGCGCCGCTTTTGCACGACGACGCGCAGCAGGCACTCGATCGGCACGGCGGACGGCGGAAGCAGGGCGACGGCCGGTAGCGCGCGAGGCCGTGCGGGTCAGGAGACGACGCGTACCTTCGATGGCCAGCGCACCCATGGGCTCGAGAAGAGCGTTCAAGCGCACGATGAAGGACGACCACGACACACCCAGGTACCAGGGAAGGGCGACGACCATCGCCACGATGGCGAGCAGCGACGTCAGCGCGGCGCCGGGAAATTCACCGAACGCACTGCCGAGCCAGCGACACACCACACCGCCGACCGAAGGATCGTCGGTGTAGTGGGAGATCACGATGCCTTCGAGCGTCGTGCTCGCGAGCAATACCAGAACGAAGCCCGACCAGAAGCGAATCGCTCCAGGACCGACCGTGGGCGGACGACGCCGACGGACCAGCGCGGCGCCGATGCGCCAGAGCAGGGGGAGTAGCCAGAGCGTGGACAGCCCGAAGGCGCCAAAAACGAGTGAGGGCATGCCGAACCGCAAGAGAATCGAGCGAGCCCCGTAGTTTAGCGCGCATTCGTGCGGGTCGATGTGTAAAGGTGGGATAAGCCGCTGTTCACGCTCACAAGCGTAACCGGCCGGCGCGATGGCGTCTGCGCCGGCCGTCTTTCGACGCTGTGTGATTACACGCGGTAACGCGGCGCCACTTCCTTGCGCGACAGGTTCGGGGCCATCGCATGGCGAGCCGCCTCGTAGGCCAGGTACTGACCTTCGTCGTGCAGCGGCGGGATGGTCACCACTTCGCCACGGTCGAAGCCGAGGAGGCCCGCGTCGACCAGGTCGGCGGTTTCCATGACCATGCCCGGAAGCAGGGCGTCGACATCCTTGCCCGACTTCTCCCAGATCTCCGAACGGGTCGCGCCCGGCAACACGGCCTGGGCGTGCACGTTGCTGCCCTTCAGCTGGGCCGCCAGGCCGAGCGTGATGTTGACCACGTGGGCCTTCGAGCCGCTGTAGATGCCGTCGAAGAGGTCTGGCGCAAAGGCCAGGACCGAGGCGATGTTGATGATGCCGCCCTTGTCGCGCGCCTTGAAAACCTTGGCAGCGGCGGCGGAGAGCACCGTCGGGGCCGTGATGTTGATGGCGATGAGCTGCTCGATCGCGGCGGTGTCGTTCTCGAGAATGCTGCCTTCGAGGGAAACACCGGCGTTGTTCACCAGCAGGGTGATCGACGCATCTTCCTTGAGGCGCTTCTCGACCAGCGCGACGTCCGCCTTCTGGGTCAGGTCGGCCTTGAGGGCCTCGACCTTCCGGCCGGTCTTTTCGCCGATCGACTTGACCAGGGCTTCCAGGCGATCGAGGCGACGGGCGACCAGGATCAGGTCATAGCCGCGGGCGGCGAGGCGCTCCGCATAGACCTGACCGATGCCGGACGAGGCGCCCGTGACGATGGCCGTGCCTTTGGTTTCAGTGCTCATGGTGTCTCTCCGATGGGGTTGGTAGCAAAGTGATAGTAACTACGTTGCCATACGATAGTGACTTGGATATCATAATGCAATGGACATCGACAAACTTTCTTCAGGCACCTGTGCGATCTCCCGCGGCCTCGCCTTTGTCGGCGATACCTGGAGCGTGCTCATCCTTCGGGATGCCAGCCGTGGCATGAGCCAGTTCGACCAGTTCAGGACCAGTCTCGGCATCGCGCCGAACATCCTCTCCCGTCGATTGAAAGCCCTGACCGAGGCCGGCGTCTTGGAGAAGCGGCGCTACAGCGAGCGGCCGCCGCGCGACGAATACGTACTGACCCAGGCCGGGCGGGATTTCATCCCGATCATGGCGGCCATTGGCGAATGGGGCCGCACCTACAACGGCGGCGGCCCGGCCATGAGCCATCTTGCGAGCGACGAGACCGGTGAGCCGGTCAGGGCGGTCGTGGTGGATGAATGCACCGGCAAGCCGCTGAGTGCGACGCCGATGCATTTGGTCATGCCGGAGTGATTGGCGCGATCAGCTAACGCATGACGGCGACGGACCAACGGCCACCGCCGTCATCCTGGAACGAAAACTCTACCGGCAGGAACTTCTCGATCAGCGCGGCGTTGCTGCGCGCGTGCTCGGAAGGCAGGGTGGTGGTGAAGCTTCCTTCCCCAGCGAGCGCCATGGGCAAGAGCAGCTGATCGGCAAGATGCTCGTCGACGGCAACGTCGGCAGCCAGCCACGCTGCAGCCGCCTTGCTCGCACCTTCCGCCACATGCTCGGCAGTTACACGCTTGACGCCAAACCCGGTAAAGACCGCGGTACTGTGCTCCGCGCGAAAGCGAATGCTCAGTGCGTTGCCCGGCCCGATCGGCGACTTCACCTGACGCACGGACACTTCAGCTTCGTCGAGGCCGAGACGGCGGCGCGCCACCTCCAGCTCGCGTTGGCCAATCCCCAGCGGTATCGCCGACAGGATCGCCCGCGCATGTCGCTCGAGAACCTCACCTCGATGAGGAAGGTGAAGGGTGGTGGGCTTCGCACTGGGGCGCAGGTCGAACGTGATACGGCCACCGCCCGCGGGATAGAAGCCGTGACCGTCCATGCTGAAGTCGCCGTCGAGTCCCATGCGCTCCATCAAGGGCAAGAAGGCCTCGGCAATGAAGTCGGCGGTAGGCGCCAGCGGATTGTGCGTGCCGCCCTCGATGGTCAGGTGAGCTGCGACGCCGTGCATCCACAAGGCGGGCAGCACGGTCTGCAGGACCAAGGTGGTTGAGCCTGCGGTACCGATGGTCCAGCGGTGCTTGCCGGCATGCACACCGTCCGGCGCGAAGCGCAGCTCGGTGGAACCGGTGATGGCGCCTTCGGCCGTGGCGTTACCCACCGCACGCGCCGCTTCCACGGCGGTCAGGTGTTGACGCAACAGACCCGGACGCTCGCGCCGTGCACGAATGCCGGTCATGGCGAAGGCCTCGCCCGTACACAGGCTGAGTGCCAAAGCCGTGCGGAGCAGCTGTCCGCCGCCCGCCTGGCCATCCAATTCAATCATTTCCTTCTCCAGTCCTGGCCCCGTCCGAAGACGGGGCGACTTCCTTCAACCCTTCACACAAACAACCTGGCGCAAGGTGTGGACGATTTCGACGAGATCCTCCTGCGCCGCCATCACCGCTTCAATGGATTTGTACGCCGCCGGCGACTCGTCGATCACGTCGGCATCCTTGCGGCACTCCACATGCGCCGTCGCCTTGCGGTGTTCCTCGAGCGTGATCTGCTTCTTTGCCTGGGTGCGGCTCATCACACGCCCGGCGCCGTGGCTGCAGCTGTTGAAACTTTCCTCGTTGCCAAGGCCACGCACGATGAAGCTCTTGGCTCCCATGCTTCCCGGGATGATGCCGAGCTCGCCCTTCCTCGCACTCACCGCGCCCTTACGCGTCACCAGGACGTCCTTGCCCAGGTGCTTCTCGCGGCTCACGTAGTTGTGGTGGCAATTCACCGCCTCAGACCACGCGTCGAACGGCTTGGCGATGATCTTGCGCGCCGCCTCGATCACGTGACGCATCATGATGGCCCGGTTGGTCCGTGCAAAACGCTGCGCCCAGTCCACGGCGAAGACGTAGTCGCCGAAGTGCTCGCTCCCCTCCGGCAGGTACGCGAGGTCCTGGTCCGGCAGGTTGATCATCCAGCGGCGCATGTCCTGCTTGGCCAGTTCGATAAAATGGTTGCCAATGGCGTTGCCCACGCCACGGGAGCCGGAGTGCAGCATGAACCACACGCGCTGCTCCTCATCGAGACAGATCTCGACGAAGTGGTTGCCCGTACCGAGCGTACCGAGGTGGTGCAGGTTGTTGGTGCGCGCCAGCTTCGGATACTTCGCCGTGATCAGCGCAAAGTCCGTGACCAGCTCGTGCCAGCCATCCTCCGTGGCTTTCGGTGGCGTGGCCCAGGCGCCTTTATCGCGCTTTCCCACCGTACGACCGTGCGGCACCGCCGCCTCGATCGCATGGCGCAGGTCGCGCAGGTCGTCCGGCAGATCGGACGCGGTCAGCGTCGTCCGCGTAGCGATCATGCCGCAACCGATATCGACGCCGACGGCCGCCGGCACGATCGCACCGATGGTCGGCACCACCGAGCCGACCGTGGCGCCCTTGCCCAGGTGCACATCGGGCATCACGGCCAACCATCCATGGATGAAGGGCAGCTTCGCTATGTTGATCAGCTGCTGGCGTGCCTCGGCTTCCAGCGGCACGCCGCGGGTCCACAGCTTGATCGGTGCGGCACCCGGCTCGTTGATGACTTCGTAAGCGGTCGTACTCATTTCGTCTTCCTTGTGAATTCGTATCTTGCATCAAGCGGCAATAAAGACGGAACGGCTGCTCTACCCCTGAGCTACGGCCGGGTGGCCGGCGGGATTCGAACCCGCGACACGGTAGTTCCGTTGGCATCCGCTGGTTTGAAAAGGTGCGGCGACAAGAGTGGTGAAGCATCGATGTTGCATGTGAGGGGCTCGAACCCTCTAGCCCGAAGGCTTACCCAGTAGCTCCACCGGCATTCGCCGCAGGTTGAAATCGATGGGTCGGAAGGCGACAACCGAACATGGACACATGAGGCCGAAACCAGCACACGTGACAGGTGTAGTGCCCACCTGCATTCGCCTTCCGCCCAGCCGCGACGGGCCCATTCCCGCCGCGGGTTAACATCGTTCAGAGCGGTGTTGCTTCGATCCGCTCCATCCATTGACCCGCCGTGTCGCCACGCGCGGCGTCGGCCAGAAGCTCGAACACGGCATCGCTGAAGCCAGCGATGTGCGTGATGCCTGCCGTTCCTTCGACCGTCTGGCTGGTGGCATAAGGCTGCAGGTCGATGCAGACCAGGCGTGCCTTCGGGTTGATCGCCTTGACGGCCTGCCACTGGCGCATCGTCTCGGAAGCGCCCTGTCCGCCACGCGTGTCCACCCAGCTCTGGTTGTCGGACACGATGACCACCAGATCCACCTTCGCCTTCTGCCTCGCCAACATCGTTATCGGTGCACTCACCGCCGTGCCGCCGCCGATCATGCCGGCGAGGGTTTTAGCCTGGGTCATCACGCTATCGCGGCGGTTGAGCCGCACCTCCCGCACTTCCGTGTCGAACGGCATGACCCGGATCGCCGGGTTGGCCCGACGTAACGAGGCGACCATCAGTGCCGCGACGTCGACGCAGGTCACGACCGTGGTCGCGCCCTTGCGGTAACCCGTGACAGGTGAGGCCATCGACCCCGACACATCGACCGCGACCACGACCTTGCCGTGAAGCTTCGGCACGGAGCGGGTCGCGATTTCCATTGCATCCTGCAAGGCGTCGACGATCCGCTCCGGCATATCGGCCGACACATTCCGATAAGCAACCATCAGCTGGTACGGCAGCACTCGTGCCTGTGCAATCGCCTCCGGATCCCGCAGACGCTTCGCCACCACCCCGACGACTTCCTTATCGGAGAACACGCCATGCCTGGCGAACGTGTTGAGGTTCATTCGCATCGCCTGCCAGGTGCCGCGCATAGCGATGCTTTTCCACTGTGCCTTGCTGAGCGGCAACGAGGTCAGGTACGGGAACGGCACGTCCGGCAAGTCACCGCGCGGGTCGCTCTTGAAGACTTCGTAGGCACGCACGCTCTCCGGCAACGCGGCCGGCGCATACGAACTTCCCAGGAGCCAGCCGTATAGTGCGTCCCGCGCCGGATCCTCGGGACGCGGGTGAACCATCCGAACGACGTCCGCGAGCGATGGATTGCCGCCGACCGCCGCGCCGAGAACGCCCTCGGTGGAGGCCGAGGCTAACCACTGGCGGACGAGGCGCTTCGGGCGCGAACCCAGCGACTTGCGCCCGGTCACGCCGCTACGGACGATCTGGACGAAATTACGCAGCATGCGACCGTTGTCGATCACCCGTGCGAAGGCTTTCTCGAGCACGTCGCCGTCCCGGTTGGCGAGATGAGCGAGCAGCAAGGCCGGCATGTCTTTCATGTGCGAGTGCTGGCGGGCGTGGATCGCTACCCGGGCGACGAACTCCGCAGGCACCGACTCGCATAAAGCCAGCGTCGCTGCGAGTTGCGTCGCCGCGTCGGCGTAGTAAGTCCCGTTGAGGCAACCCGTGGCCGCATACAGCGCGAGGGCCGCACGCGGGTCCCGAAGGTAGGCGTCGCCATCGGCCTCGTTGACCGCATTGGCCGGCGGCGCCAGGGCACCGCGGGAGCTCTGGAAAAGTTGAAGGTTGGCCATCGTGGCGATCTCCTTGGGTTGAGCCTGAAGGAGCAGGAGCCGTGCCAACCTCGCCATGAAGATTTCAACTAACTGATAAATATGAAATTAGGATATTTAAGTCGATTCAGAGGCCTAACTCGTTCCGATCATTTACGATATGGACTTCTCGTGATTTATCGATTGGGATAGTGATGAAGACCAAGGTAGTGATCGGATTCGTCGGCACCCAGCTGGATGCGGGCGATGGCCCAGGCCGTTGGGAACGGTGGCGTCCTACGGTGTCGCTCGGCCTGCATGAGGACTTCCTGGTCGGTCGGATGGAACTGCTCGTCGACGAGCGGCGCAACGCGAAGACCAGCCGTCTCATCCGCGAGGATCTTGCCCAGGTCTCGCCCGAGACCGACGTACGCATTCACGACACCTATATCGCCAACCCGTGGGACTTCGAATCGGTCTACGAAACGCTGTACGCCTTCGCGCGAGGCTATGCGTTCGACCCCGACAACGAGGATTACTACGTACACATCACGACGGGCACCCACGTTGCCCAGATCTGCCTGTTCCTTCTGACCGAGAGCCGTCACCTGCCCGGCCGCCTCTTGCAGGCGTCGCCGCCAAGAAAGCAGGGCGTTGCCGCCAGCGTGGGTGAGCTGAGCGTCATCGACCTCGATCTCTCGCGCTACGACAGGCTGGCCCAACGGTTCGAAGGCGAGCAGCAAGAAGATCGCAGCCATCTGAAGAGCGGCATCGCGACACGCAACGCCGCGTTCAATCGCATGATCGAACAGATCGAGACCGTAGGTAGCCGCTCGGTCGCGCCGATCCTGCTGATGGGACCCACCGGCGCGGGCAAGAGTCAGCTGGCCCGCCGCCTGTTCGAACTGAAGCAGGGCCGCCGCGAGGTGACGGGCCGCTTCGTCGAAGTGAACTGCGCGACGTTGCGTGGCGACGGCGCGATGAGCGCCCTGTTCGGCCATGTGAAAGGCGCCTATACCGGCGCCGCTGGTGAGCGCGCCGGATTGCTGCGTAGTGCGGACAAGGGCTTGTTGTTCCTCGACGAGATTGGCGAGCTGGGCGCGGACGAGCAGGCCATGTTGTTGCGCGCCCTCGAGGACAAGCGCTTCCTTCCCGTTGGCGGCGATCGCGAGGTAAGCAGTGATTTCCAGTTGATCGCCGGTACCAACCGCGATCTGGGCAAGCGTGTCGCCGAAGGTCGCTTCCGTGACGACCTTTACGCACGCCTCAACATCTGGTCCTTCCATTTGCCGGGCCTTGCCGAGCGCATGGAGGACATCGAGCCCAATCTCGACTACGAACTGGAGCGCTATGCACGGGTCGAGAACCGCCGCGTCACCTTCAACAAAGAGGCGCGCGAGATCTACCTTGCCTTCGCCACGTCGGGCGACGCGCCCTGGTCCGGCAACTTCCGTGATCTCGGCGCATCGGTGACACGCATGGCGACGCTGGCACCGGCGGGTCGAATCAACCGGGCATGCGTCGACGAAGAGATAGGGCGACTGCGGCGCTTATGGCGGCCGGAAGGCGAGGGCGACGCGTTACGCGAACTCCTGGGCGAGGCCGTCGATGATCTCGACCTCTTCGACCGCCTCCAGCTTCGCGAAGTCGTAGCTGTCTGCCAGCGTTGCCGCAGTCTCTCGGAAGCGGGCCGACAACTGTTCGCCGCATCACGAAGCAAGCGGGCGAGCACGAACGATGCCGACCGTCTTCGCAAGTATCTGGCCCGCTACGAGCTGAGCTGGGACGTCATCGCGAGGCGCTGACGCGGTCACGGACAGGTCGGTATGTCGAACTTCTGCGCGGGATCGCCATGCGTCGAAGCGACGATCGGCTTTTCCTTCGCCGTCGCCACGTGTTGCGACGGCCACCAACGCGGGATCACGGGATGCATCGTCGGTTCCACCGCCTGCCCTGGCTCCGGCACGAGCACGTCGGCGTGGCTGCACGTCGCCGCGGCGAGGATGCGCTCCGGTGGTTCGGTCCATGCGTGGTGCGCAAGCTTGATCAACCCCCAATGCACGGGTATGAGCACCTTGCCCCGCACTTCTTCATGCACCTTCATCGCCTGCTCGGGACCGAGGTGCCAGTCCGGCCACTGCGCGTCGTACTGGCCCGACTCGATGAGGCTGACGTCGAACGGACCGTATTTCGAACCGACATCGGCAAAGGTGTCGTTGAAACCGGTGTCGCCGGAATAGAACACGCGGTGCTTGTCGCCGATCAGTGCGTAACCCGTCCACAGCGTCACGTCGCTGCGGGCGGAGAGCCGGCCCGACGCATGGCGGGACGGCGTGGAGACGATCGTGAGATCGCCCACCTTCGCATCCTGCCACCAGTCCAGTTCGGTGATGCGGTCGGCGGGCACGCCCCAGCCACGCAAATGGGAGCCGACGCCGAGCGGCACGATAAAGCGTACGCCAAGCGCATTGAAGGCCTGGATGGACGCGCGATCGAGGTGATCGTAGTGGTCGTGCGAGACGATCACCGCGTCGACGTGCGGCAGGTGATCGATGGGAACCGGCGGTTCGTACCAGCGCTTCGGGCCCAGCCAGGAGAAGGGCGACGCGCGCTCACTCCACAACGGATCGACGACGATGTTCGTGCCGTCGATTTCGAGCAGCATCGATGAATGGCCGAACCAGGTGACGCGCAGGCCGGATGCGGGAGGCGTCCTGTACAGCGCGGATGAATTCATGGTCGGCACGGGTGCATCGGGCTCTTCGCCAGGTGCCGACGCCAGCATCTGCAGGATGCCGCCTTTGACGTTGGTGTACATCGGCAGCGGGTTTTCAAACTTGCCGTTGCGCCACTCGGGCGACTTCGCATCCTTGGCGGTCTGCGCGGCGTCGGGCAGCGTGCCGATGTTCGGCCACGCGCTGATGGCGACGAAGGCGAGGAAGGCCGCGAGAAGGGCGAGCAGGATGAGGGCGTAGCGGAGGATGCGCTTCAAACCGTGTCCTTCAAGAGCATCGCCGATGAATCGGCTCCTACAAGAGCGGTGGGCTGCTTTTGTAGAAGCCGACGTGTCGGCGATGGGTGTTACATCACGCCGGCATCGTCGCCATGTCGATCACGAAGCGATAGCGCACGTCGTTCTTTGCCAGGCGCACGTAGGTCTCGTTGATCGACGCCATATCGACCACTTCGATGTCGGAGACGATGTTGTGCTCGGCGCAGAAGTCCATCATTTCCTGGGTCTCGGCCATGCCGCCGATGGCCGAACCGGCGATCGTGCGACGCGGGAGCATCAGGCTGCCACCGACCACGCCGTCGAGCGGCGTGAGCGCGCCGACCAGCACCATGGTGCCGTCGAGCTTGAGCAGGTTGGTGTACGGGTTGATGTCGTGGGACACCGGCACCGTGTTGAGCAGGAAGTCGAAGCTCGCGCCCTGTGCCGCCATCGCGTCCGCGTCGGTGGAGAGCAACACGGCATCGGCACCTAGGCGCTTGGCGTCTTCGCCCTTCGAGGCCGAGGTGGTGATCATGGTGACGTGGGCGCCGAGGGCCTTGGCGAACTTCACGCCCATGTGGCCGAGACCGCCGAGGCCGATCACGCCAACCTTCTGGCCCTTGCCGACCTTCCAGTGGCGCAGCGGCGAGTAGGTGGTGATGCCGGCGCAGAGCAGGGGAGCCGTGGCCTTGAGGTCGAGCTTCTCGGAGATCTTCACCACGAAGCGCTCTTCGGTGACGATCTCGGTGGAGTAACCGCCCTGGGTCGGCGTGGTCTTGTCCTGCTCGGTGCCGTTGTAGGTGAAGCTGGTGTGGGTCAGGCAGTACTGCTCGAGATCCTTCTTGCAGGATTCGCAGTTACGGCAGGAGTCGACCATGCAGCCCACGCCGGCGAAATCGCCGACCTTGAACTTCTTCACGGCCGAGCCGACGGAGACCACGCGGCCGACGATCTCGTGACCCGGGACCATCGGGAACACCGAGTTGCCCCAATCGCCCTTGGCCTGGTGCAGGTCGGAATGGCAGACGCCGCTGTAGAGGATCTCGATACGGACGTCGTGCTCACCCGGCTCGCGGCGCTGGAACGTGAACGGAACGAGGGGGGTCGTTGCGCTTTTGGCGGCAAATCCGCGGACTTCGATCATGGGAATCGTCCTTATCGTTGAGAGTTTGATCGGTAGTCCACAACAATACGTCGCAGGCTTTGGCGCGACCAGCGGGGATTCCGGGATGAACCGTTGAGTTATCCTGCACAATCATGCGCCCAGACAATCTTTCCCACCTCGCCGCTTTCGCCTCCGTCGCGCGCCACGCCAGCTTCCGCAAGGCGGGGGCCGAGCTGACGCTGTCGACCTCGGCCATCAGCTATGCCATCCGCGGGCTGGAGGAACGCCTCGGCGTGATGCTGTTTCACCGGACCACGCGGAGCGTCTCGCTCACCGAGGCTGGGCAGCGGCTCCTCGAACGGCTGGAGCCGGCCCTGCGCGACGTCGGCGATGCGCTGGAGGAGATGAATGACTTTCGCGCAGCGCCCTCAGGCACGCTTCGCATCAACATGCCGCGGATCACGGCCCAGCTGATCTTGCCGCCGCTGCTGCCCCGGTTCCTGGCCGCGTATCCCGACGTCCGTTTCGAAGCCGTGGATAACGACGGCCTGATCGACGTCGTCGCCTCCGGCTTCGATGCGGGCATCCGCTTCCTCGAGCAGGTCCCCGAGGACATGATCGCCGTGCCGATCGGCGGACCCCATCGAAGTGTCTGTGTCGCCACGCCGGATTACCTGGCCGCCCGAGGCACGCCCTTGCACCCCAACGACCTGTTGCACCACGAATGCATCCGGTTCCGCTTTCCCAGCGGCCGTATCTATAAATGGGAATTCGAGCAGGGCGGACGCAAGCTCGACGTGGATGTGCCGGGACGGCTTACCTTCGCGGACTTCCGACTGTCCCTGGATATGGCGCTGACCGGCGTCGGCCTGACCTTCGTCCTCGAGGACCAGGTGACCGATCTGATCCGCGAAGGCCGGCTGGTCCGGGTGCTCGAGGACTGGTGTCCTTCGTACCCGGGCTTCATGTTGTATTACCCGAAGCAGCGCCGGGTGACCTCCGCACTACGGGCCTTCATCGACCTGATCCGGGATGGCAGCGCCTACTGAGGCCGGGAAGGCCCGAGCTTGGTGCAAGCGCGTGCAAGGCGTATCCTAACCGCATGTTGCGGTGCACCAGGCGCCGACCCCCACGTCCCGAGTCCCCCATGTCCGCTTCCGCACCCGCCCTTGATCCGGGCACTCCGCCCGTCCGCGTGCCACACGTTGGCCTGGTGATCCTTGCGCTCGCCGTCGGCGGCTTCGCCATCGGTACGACCGAGTTCGCCTCGATGAGCATGCTGCCCCTGTTCGCCGAGGGCCTCGGTATCGATGCGCCGACCGCCGGCCACACGATCAGCGCCTATGCGCTTGGTGTCGTCGTCGGCGCGCCCGTGATGACGGTGCTGGGCGCGCGCGTGCCGCGTCGCCGGTTGCTGCTCATCCTCATGACGATGTTCACCGTGTTCAACGGCCTGACTGGTCTTTCGCCGAACTACCACTGGATGCTGGTATTCCGTTTCCTCGCCGGCCTGCCCCATGGCGCCTACTTCGGCGTCGCTGCGCTGGTCGCCTCGTCGCTGGTGCCGGCGAGTCGGCGCACGCGTGCGGTGGGCCAGATGTTCCTTGGACTCACCGTCGCGACGATCGTCGGCGTGCCTCTGGCCAGTTGGCTGGGCCAGGCCGTGGGTTGGCGCTGGGCGTTCGCGTTGGTCGCCGTGCTTGGCGTGCTGACGATGACGGCGGTTGCCATCTTCGCGCCGAACACGCCTTCGGATGCCAAAGCCAGTCCGCTGCGCGAACTCAGTGCGCTGAAGCGATCACAGGTCTGGTACACGCTCGCCATCGGCGCGATCGGCTTCGGCGGCATGTTCGCGGTCTACACCTATCTCGCCGACATCCTGATCAATGTCACGAAGATGCCGCTGTCCTCGGTGCCCTGGGTGATGGGCGTGTTCGGCGTCGGCATGACGATCGGCAACATGGTGGTGCCGGTGTTCGCCGATCGCGCGCTCATGCGCACCGCCGGCGTACTGCTGGTGTGGAGCATGGTGATCCTGGCCATCTTCCCGTTCACCGCGGGCAACATCTGGCTGCTCAGCCTGGATGTGTTCTGCATCGGCATCGGCGGTGCGCTGGGCACCGTCCTGCAGACGCGCCTGATGGATGTGGCAGGCGATGCGCAAGGTCTCGCCGCCTCGCTCAACCATTCGGCGTTCAACACAGCGAATGCGCTGGGGCCCTTCCTTGGTGGCCTGGCTATCGCGGGTGGTTACGGCTGGACCTCGCCGGGTTGGGTCGGCAGCTTGCTGGCCGTTGCGGGACTCGGTATTTGGGCGGCATCCGTGGCCGCCGAGAAGCGGACGATCTCCGGCGTAACCGCCGAGCCCTGCTGACCGCTGTCTTGCGCCGTTGTAGATTCGTTGCATGACGAACCTCCACACCGCACCGACCTCGTTCAAACTTTGCGTAGCGACGATCGAGCAAGCGGCCGCGCTCGCCGACGTCATGGAGCGCACGTTCCGCGACACGTTCGGGAAATCCACTACCGACGGTCACATGGCGGAGCATTGCCGAAGCAGCTACGGCGAGGCGCTACAGCGCGCCGAGATCGATGATCCGGATACAACGACGTTGCTCGTCATGGACGGCGTGGCCATCGCGGGCTTCGCGCAGGTGCGCCCCGGAAGTCGCCCGAGCTGCGTGACCAACTCCCGACCTGTCGAGATCCATCGCATCTACGTCGATGTGCCCTGGCACGGCAAAGGCGTGGCGGCCGTGCTCATGGAGGCTTCACTGCACGACGCCGCAAAGCGTGGTGCAGATGGCGTATGGCTCGGCGTCTGGGAAAATAACCCAAGAGCCATCCGTTTCTATGCCAAGTGGGGGTTTGTCGAAGTGGGCGAGCACGTCTTCCATGTGGGCAGTGATGCCCAGCGCGACGTCCTCATGAGCCGGACGCTCTAACGAGCTGATCCAACCGAATTCCGCTATCGTCCACGCGGGCGATACCTCTATCCGCAGGTACGGGATTCCGGCATGAAAGACATCTTCGCGCTCAAGCTCTACACGCGCGTCGCGCGCCTCGGCAGCTTCTCCGCCGCCGCGCGCGAGTGCGGACTGTCGCAATCGCAGGCGTCGCGGATCATCGCCGATCTCGAATCGGATCTTGGCGTGCGTCTGCTCTCGCGAACAACGCGCGCGGTAGTACCGACCGAGACCGGTTCGGAATTCCTCGCGCGCATGGAACCGATCCTTCTCGCGCTCGACGATGCGGAACACAGCGTGCGAGACGCTGGTGAGCTGCGCGGCTTGTTGCGCATGAGCATGCCGACGAGCTTCGCCATGCGGGAAATCATTCCACGCCTCGCGTCGTTCGCAGCCAGACATCCCAAGGTGGAACTGCAGCTGTTGCTGGAGGACCGTCGCCAGGATCTGGTCCGCGATGCCGTGGATGTCGCCATACGTGCCGGCTCGCAGCCTGACCCGAGTGGAACGGCGAAGACACTGGTGGTGATCGACCGCATGGTCGTCGCCTCACCCGCCTATCTGGCAGAAGCGGGCACGCCGACATCGCCCGACGAGCTGGTCGGTCATCGTATCGTCTCCGGACCCGCATCGGTCGTGCCGAGCGGCTGGCAGTTCGAGCGCGACGGTGCATGGACGACGATCGAGCTCGAATCACACTTCAGCACGAATGAAAATGAGGGTGCCGTGGCTGCCGCTGTCGCCGGGATGGGCATCACGTCGACCACGAGCTGGGCCTGCCGTCAGGAGCTGGCCGACGGTTCACTGGTACGCCTGCTGGCCGACTGGAAGACGGTGGATATCCCCGTCTACGCCTATTTCCCGCTCGGACGCGCGACACGCGCCGCAGCGCGTGCCGTCGTCGAGCATCTCGTGGCCGAGTTGGCCGTCGATGCCGGTTTGGGTGGTCGCCTGCCTTCCTGACGGGCGACCGCGTCGCGATCAGCCGCCGCCGAAGATGGCGGAGACCTGGGTGTTGAAGCCGTTGACGAAGCCGTGTTCCGCAGGGCCCGCGTTGTCGCGCATCGGGCGCGCGGCATCGACCAGGATCTCGTCGGCGTCCGTTTCCAGCACGGCCATCGTCTCGGCGATGAACTGGTCGAGCGGCATGGCGAGTTCGGCTTCCTGGCTGTTCATCAGTTCGGTACGGACCCACGGCGGGGCGATCTCGAGCACCGTGACGCCATCTTCCTTCAGCAGGAAGCGCTGCGACAGCACATACGAGTGCAGGGCGGCCTTGGTGGCGGAGTACACGGCCGTGAACGCGAGCGGGACGAAAGCCAGCACCGAGCTGTTGTAGACCACAGTCGGGTTGGGCTGGGTCTTGATGTGATCGATGAGTGCCGAGGTGAGACGCAGCGGGCCGATCAGGTTGGTCGTGATCGTCGAGACCAGCTGCTTGTCGTCGAGGCGACCCACCGCGTGATCGAGCTCCATGATGCCGGCGTTGTTGATCAGGACGTTGAGTTCAGGAAATTCCGTGATCAACTGCGTGGCCACCCGCTCGATGTCCGCCGCGTCGGAGATATCGAGTTGCACGGCGCTCATGCCGGGATTCGCAGCGACGACCGTGTCTAGATGGCCGCGGCGACGACCGCCGATGATGACCTTGTTGCCCTTGGCGTGAAGCGCTTCGGCCAGACCGCGACCGATGCCCGAACCGCCGCCCGTGATGAAGATGGTATTGCCGCTGATTTTCATGGTGTGTCCTCGGTGAGTTGGCCGCCGCCCCGCGATGGAGGCGGCGGCGCGTTTCGTTGAGGACAAGTTACCGACGGAACAGAAAGGGCAGTAGCCATTCATTTCCGCTTTGACTTATGTAAGACCCACATCAATCGGCATGAAGCGGTTTTTTGGGGCCTGCCTCATGCAGGAGCCGCCTGCTGTGGGAGCCGCCTCATGTGGGAGCCGCTTCAGCGGCGATACTCCTCAAGCAACGGCACTACTCCGGCCACTGACGCTCGCATACCAGCGTTGAGTCGCAACGTTCGCCGCCGGCACCGGCATATCGATAGCCTTCGTGGCAAAGTCGACGGTCACCAGCGCCGTAATATCAGCCACCGTATATCGCTCACCGGCAACGAAGGGCACTTCCGCCAGCCGCGCGTCGAGGTCGTTGTAGAAGTTTGCGACGCGTTGCTTGCTTCGCTCCACGAGCACAGGAATCTGATCGTAGTCATGCGGCCCCGCGACAGCACGACCTTGCAAGCCGGGAAGCACGTTCCGAATCGCTTCCATCACCGACGCGAAGCCTTCGAGTTCGACGCGGCGCTCCCACATCGTGATGAGCGCGTTCTCCGCAGCCGTCGTACCGAAGAGCGGATGATCGGGATAAGCGTCTTCCAGATAGCGCTGGATAGCCGGCACTTCACCGATGGACGTACCGTCTTCCAGGACGAGCGTCGGCACGACGCGACGCGGATTGATCGCGCGGTAGGCGTCGCCGTGCTGTTCGCCCTTGCCCAGGTCGACCGCCACCGTCGGAATGGTCAATCCTTTCTCGGCGATGAAGATGCGAACACGACGCGAGTTCGGTGAGCTATTGGACTGGTAGAGCGTGGGAGCTTTGCTGTTCATGAGATGTCTTCGAATAGGTGTTGGGAGCGAATCAGAGCTTCGAACCGCCATCGACATGCAGCGTGTCGCCGGTCACCCAGCGCGACGCATCGGAAGCGAGGAAGGTAATCACGTCGGCGATATCGTCGGCGGTAGCGAGTCGCTTCAAGGCCTGGATGCTCAGCGTGAAGTCGCGCCCCTCTTCGCTTTTCGCGAAGCTCGACATGTCGGTCGGCACGACGCCCGGTGCGACGGCATTGACGCGGATACCGCGCTCGCCGAGTGCCGCTGCGAAATGCTTCACCAGCGTGTCGATCGCGCCCTTCGTTGCCGAGTAGGCCGACAAGGTACCGACGGCGGCATCGGCGGCGAGAGACGAAAGCAGGACCACACTGCTGTCCTTGCACATCACCGGAAGCAACTGCTGCACGAGAAAGTAGGGAGCGCGCACGTTTACCGCGAAGAGGTCGTCGAAGTTCTCGACGGTGGTGTCCTCGATCGTGGCCGACACGGCGATACCGGCGTTGGCGACGAGCACGTCGAGGCGACCGCCGATGATCTCGCGCACCTTGGCGGCGAGCTGGTGGGGGCCTTGCGCAGCGCGAAGATCCGCCCCGACCTTCTCGGCCTTACCACCGGCCTGCCGGATTTCCTCGACCACGGCCTGGGCTTCCTGCTCGCCACGGCTGTAGTGGACGAGGACCTGGGCGCCGGCCTTGGCGAGGGCCAGCGCGCTGGCCTTGCCGATACCACGCGAAGCACCGGTCACCAGGGCGGTCTTGCCGGTCAGATCGAAAAGTTGGTTGGTCATGACGTATTCCTCAGAGATATGGCTTTTGGAGGGATCGAATGCGCCGGAGAGTGAGAGAATGGCGTTACTCGGCGGCTTGGTGGGCAATTTATGCCTCTATGGCGCGCCTGAAAAAGACTTTGTAAGCTTGCGGTCATACCTATGAGGCATGGGCCATGGAACTTCGGCACCTTCGCTACCTAATTGCCGTGGCCGAGACAGGCAGTCTCACGGAGGCGGCCGAAAAGCGCCTGCACACGTCGCAGCCCTCGCTTAGTCGGCAGATACGCGATCTCGAAGATCAGGTCGGCGTTGCGTTGCTCACGCGTAGCGCGCGAGGTGTCGTCCTTACCGAAGCAGGCAAGGCATTCATCGATCACGCGCGCCTGGCGTTGTTGCAGGTGGACGCGGCCGTCGAGGCGGCACGTCGCGCCGCGCAACCGACCAAACGTCGCTTCGCACTCGGGTTCCTCACCGGCCTGGAAATGAAGTGGTTACCGCGGGCGATGCAGTTGCTACATCAGGAACTCGCGACCATCGACGTCACGGTATCGAGCGACTACTCGCCCGATCTTGCCGACGCCGTCGCGCGCGGCAGGTTGGACGTGGCCTTCATGCGCGCAGAGCCCGATCACGATCTCGAGTATCGGGTGATTGGCCAGGAAGAGTTGGTGATGCTCATGCCGAGCGATCATCGACTGACGAAGCGCAAGGTCGTCGAGCCGAAGGACATGATCGGCGAGCCGTACGTCGCCATGGGCAACAAGGCGAAAGTGTTGCGCGCGGTGATCGACGATTACCTTTCGCGATTGGGTGTCGCGATCGAACCTGCGCAGGACGTCGACAACCCCGCGATGGTGATGTCGCTTGTCGCTTCGACACGCGGACTCGCGTTGATTCCGGCGTACATTCAAGACTTGATGCCTTGGTCCGTTACCAGCCGACCGCTGAAGAATCCGCCGATGCTTGACTTGGTCGTGGGGTACAGCAGAAGCAACACGTCGACGGTTCTTGAGGAATTTCTTTCTCGCTTGAATAGCGTCACGTCACGAGCGTAGGTCGATTAGGCCCGCGCTGGGACGACCCTTACTCCGCGAAGGCAGTTTCTTGCCCCTATTTCAGGCGATGACTAATATGAAGTCGTCGACAGAGGGACATACCATGCCGAACATGATGATTCGAAATATTGATCCCTGGGTTGAAGCCCAACTCCAGAAACTTGCTGTCATCCACGGCCGCTCCGTCGAGGATGAGGCTCATGAGATTCTTCGTGCTGCGCTACCTCTCGAGGTGGGCGACTCGGTGGCGATGCTAAGGTCCATTCGTCAGCGCGTAGAGGCATTTGGCGGCATCGATATCGAGCTACCGCCGCGTGAGCCAATGCGTGACCCACCGGACTTCGATATGTGATCGTTCTGGACACCAACGTCTTGTCCGAAATGCTTCGGCCGCGCCCCAATCCGATTGTCATGAGTTGGCTTGAGAGCATCGCCCACTTGATGATCGTTACGACATCCGTAACGCGTGCGGAACTCATGCACGGTATAGAAATAATGCCTTCCGGGAAACGACGCGACCTTCTTCGATATCTGGCTCACGACGTCTTCGATATCGATTTACGGGGAAGGCTGTTGGTCTTCGACGGTGATGCGGCGGACACCTACGCTGTCATCGGAGCAGCTCAACGTTCAAGAGGCCGACCCGTCGGCCAGGCAGATGCCATGATCGCCGCCATTGTGCATTCTCGTGGAGCAGTGCTGGCGACACGGAATGTGCGTGACTTCGTCGGTTCCGGCGTGCCTGTTGTTAACCCCTGGGGATACTGACGGGCGGCGCTATTCACTTGCCGATACAGAACGAACTGAAAATCGCCCCGAGAAGGTCGTCCGATGAATACGTGCCGGTGATCTCGCCCAAGGCCTGCTGCGCGTGACGTAACTCTTCCGCGGCTAATTCGCCGGCGTGCGAACCGTGCAACGCGTCGGCCGTTCGTGAAAGGTGTTCACCAACCGACTCGAGCGCAACGACATGCCTGCGCCGTGCACTGAATGCACCATCGCTGGCACCCGCGGTTGCGAGATCCTTCAACATCGCGCGAAGCGCGTCCAGGCCGTCGCCTGTCAGCGCCGATAACCAGAGCGTGTCGTGCCCATCGTGCGCGTTACGATGTGCCGGCACATGCGCGATATCGATCTTGTTGATGACGACAATGCGCGCGGATTGTGCCGGTGTACCTTCGAAGAAGGCGAGATCCGATGACGCATGTTCTGCTTCGGTGACGAGGATGGCGACATCGCAACGCTCGAGTTGCGCACGTGCCCGCCGGATGCCCTCGCGTTCGACCACGTCGACCGAATCACGAAGCCCCGCCGTATCCGCCAGCTCGAGCGTCACGCCATCGATACTGATCGATTCGCGAAGAACATCGCGCGTCGTCCCCGCGATGTTCGTCACGATGGCGCGCTCCTGCCCCGCAAGCGCGTTCATCAAGCTGGACTTGCCGGCATTCGGCCGACCGACGATCGCCACCGTGATGCCATCGTTGAGGCGAACGCCACGACGCGTTTCCACGAGCAGCGCATCCAGGTTCGTGCGCAATGACGCGAGTTGTTCACCAATCGCGGGATCGGCAAGGAAGTCGATTTCTTCTTCCGGGAAATCGATCGCCGCTTCAATGTGGACGCGTAGCGCAATCATCTGCGCAAGCAGGTCATCGACACGCGCGGAGAACACGCCTTCCATCGATCGAAGCGCTGCACGTGCGCTCGCTTCCGACGTGGCGGCAACGACGTCGGCCACCGCTTCTGCTTGTGCCAGATCGAGCTTCCCATTGAGGAACGCACGTTCGGTGAATTCGCCGGGGCGCGCGAGACGCGCACCGAGCTGAATGCAACGGCGAAGCAGCGCATCGAGAAGCACGGCGCTGCCATGCCCCTGCAACTCGAGCACATGCTCGCCGGTGTAGGAAGCGGGGCCAGGGAAGTGAATCAGGATCCCGCGATCGATGAGCTCACGGTCGCCATCGCGAAAAGCGGCGAAGTGGGCGTGACGTGGCGACGGTTCGCGACCGAGGAAGGCTTTCGCAATCGCGGGAACCATAGGCCCCGAAACGCGAACGGCGCCGACCCCGGCCGCGCCGGCGCCGGTAGCGATGGCCGCGATGGTGTCGTCGCCGTGGTTCATGGCCTGCCTTCGATAGCGAAGCGGCGCGTCTTTCGACGCGCCGCTCGGGGTTATGCGGTCTTGGCCTTGATCTCGGCCCGGTCGACGCTGCGATTGATGTACCACTGCTGGAGCAGGCTGGTCGCACCGTTGATCGTCCAGTAGAGCACGAGGCCCGAGGGGAAGAAGGCGAAGAAGACGCCGAAGATGAGTGGCATCACCTTCATCATCTTGGCCTGGGTCGGGTCCATACCCGCCGTCGGCATCATGCGCTGGGTGAGCAGGGTGACGATGAAGTACAGCACCGGCAGCACGTAGAAAGGATCTGGCGCGGACAGATCGTGGATCCAGCCAAAGAACGGCGCGTGGCGCAGTTCGATAGATTCGGACAGCACGCGGAGCAGGCCGATGAAGATCGGGAAGGTGATCAGGATGGGCAGGCAGCCTGCCATCGGATTCACCTTCTCCTTCTTGTACAGCTCCATCATCGCCTGCTGCATCTTCACGCGATCGTCGCCGTAACGCTCCTTGAGCGCGGCGACTCGCGGCTGCAGCTTGCGCATGCGCGCACCCGAGCGGAACTGCGCATCGGTGAGCTTGTACAGCGCAGCCTTGATCAGCAACACGAGCAGGATGATCGCGACACCCCAGTTACCGCTGATCGCATGCAGCTGCGACAGCAACCAGTGCAGGGGCTGGGCGATGATGGTGAACCAGCCGTAGTTGCTGGTCAGTTCCAGACCCGGCGCGATGACATCGAGCGTGCCCTGCAGCTTCGGACCGATATAGAGGCGAGCGACGCTGTCGGCGGCCTGACCCGGAGCGACCTGAATCGCGGGGCCGAAGGCGCGGACGAGGTAACGCGGCGTCGCCGAGTTCGGATCGACGATGTTGCTGGTGTAGGTCACCGCTTCGTTGGCCGGCGGAATCCAGGCGACGAAGAAGTAATGCTGCAGCATGCTTACCCAGCCACCGGTGATCTGGTGATTGAGCGGCTTCTTGGTGAAGTCGACGAAGGGCAGCGACTCGAACTTGCTCTCCGGGCTATACCAGGCGGCGCCGAAGAAGCTGTGCTGCGCCGGATCGGTATAGGCCTTGAACCAGTTGACCTTCTCGGCGGGTACGCGCTGCAGCTGGTGGTAGGCGTTGCCGTTCCAGACGGCCGTTGAACCGTTCTCGATGTGCTGGTCGAGGTCGACCACGTAGTCGGTGCGCTTCAGCGTATAGCGCTTGACGACCTTCACGCCCGACGGATCGGTCCAGGTGAGGTCGACGCTGACCGTCTTCTGACCATCGGCGAGAATGTTCTCGGTCTTCTCGGCGTGGAACAGCGCACGGTGATCCGGGGCTGCGCCGGTGCTGCTGACCAGGCCGTCCTGGGCGGCGAAGAAATGCGCGCCTTCGTCATCGAGCAAGCGAACCGGCGGCGACGTCGGGTTCTTCTTGGTTTCCGGCTCGCTGGGGTAAGCCAGCAGTTCCGAGCGGACGATGCTGCCACCACGGGTATCGATCGTGAGGCGGAGCAGGTCATTGGACAGCGTGACCAGTTCAGACTTGCCATCTGCCGGGGCACCGGAGTCGTTCGGGACGCCAGCCGGGCTCGTCGCGCCAGGCACGGCAGCGTCCGCGCCGGCTTGTCCAGCCGTGGTCTGGCCCGTGGGCGCAGGGGGAGCTGGCGGATGGACGTAGTCCTTCTCCCATTCGGTCCACAAGAGATACGCCACGAAAATGAGCGCGAAGAAGAGGAGCGTGCGCGTTTGATTCATTGCAGGGCCAGATCCGGATGACGCCTTGGACCCTTGACGGGGAAAGGCGGGGACGACGGTGAGAAGAAGGTCAACGCGCGATTGTGCCGTCGGCGCCTTCGCGCTTCAACGGCCGGACCTTGCGCAGGAGCATGTCGAGCTCGGCCAGCAAGGCTTCGCCGGTCTCTTTGACCGCGCTGTCGCGCGCCATGACCAGGATGTCGACGTGGGGTAGGGCAATGCGCGCGCGGCGAAACGCCTCACGTGCCAGGCGCTTGATCCGGTTACGGTCGACCGCGCGCTTGGAACAGCGCTTGGAGATGGCCAGGCCAAGCCTTGCCGTGTCGACGTCGTTATTTCCGAAGCGCAAAAGAAAACAGCGGCCGCCGAGGCGACCGCTGACAGTTCGCAATGCTGCGAAGTCGGCGGCGCGGCGGAGCCGCGCATCACGCGGCAGGGCTGCGGCTCGCACGACAGGCGAACCTATTACGGGATCAGGCGCTTACGACCCTTCGCGCGGCGCGCGTTCAGGATCTTGCGACCATCGGCCGTCGCCATGCGGGCGCGGAAACCGTGGGTGCGGGCGCGCTTGAGCTTGCTGGGCTGGAAAGTCCGCTTCATGACTCTTAATCCGGGTGAAGAATGAATATGGCCGGAAAGTATGGCCGACATTCCGCTGGGGTGTCAACCGCTTGGCCGCGGGACAGCGGCGGGGGCGCGGCAAGGCGAACCCCGAGGGAGGGGCGGATCGCTGGTAGACTTCGCCGTCCACCCCGCGCGCAAGCGCCCTTTCTGTGGCAAGAATACCCGATGAGTGATCTTTGGAGGCGCTGTCTCGAGCGTCTTGAAGGCGAATTGAGCGCCGAGGACGTCCAGACCTGGTTGATGCCTTTGCAGGCCAGGGAAGACGCCAGCGGGCTGCATCTTTACGCCCCGAATCCGTACTCGCTGGACACCGTCCGCGATGAGTACCTGAAACAGATCCAGACGATCGCCGAACACCTCCTGGGGCACCCGGTGCCCGTGCGACTGGAGGTGGGCTCGTCCGCCGCACGGGTTGTACCCCAGCGTCCGGTGGCGTCGTCTCCGGCGGCGGCACCTGCGCGCCCTGCCCGCGAGGCCGCGCCCGAAGCGCCCCACGTGCATAACCTCGATCCGCACTACACGTTCGATACCTTCGTCGAGGGTAAGTCGAACCAGTTGGGCAAGGCCGCGGCGATGCAGGTGGCGATGAATCCTGGCCGTGCTTACAACCCTTTGCTTCTTTATGGCGGCACGGGCTTGGGTAAGACCCATCTCATGCATGCGGCTGGCAACCTGCTCATGCAGAACAACCCGGATGCGAAGGTGCTTTACCTGCGCTCCGAGCAGTTCGTCAGCGGCATGGTCAAGGCCCTGCAGCAGAAGAGCATGGACGAGTTCAAGCGCCGCTTCCGCACGGTGGACGCGCTGCTGATCGACGATATCCAGTTCTTCGCCGGCAAGGACACGACGCAGGAAGAGTTCTTCCACACGTTCAATGCGTTGTTCGAAGCGAAGCAGCAGATCATCCTCACCTGCGACCGCTATCCGAAAGAGCTCGACAAGCTCGAGCCGCGGCTGAAGTCCCGGCTGGGCTGGGGTCTCTCGGTAGCGATCGAACCGCCGGACTTCGAGACGCGCGCGGCGATCCTTCTTTCCAAGGCAGCCGACAAGGGCATGGAAGTGTCGGAGGACGTGGCGATGCTGCTGGCCAAGCGCATCCGTTCCAACGTGCGTGACCTCGAGGGCGCGCTCAACACGCTGGCGGCTCGCGCCAACTTCTACCGTAAGCCGATCACCACGGACTTCGCGGAGGAGACCCTACGCGACCTTCTCAATACCCACGCGCAGGCCGTGACCGTACCCAACATCCAGAAGATGGTGGCCGATTACTACCAAGTGCGTCTGTCTGACCTGCTCTCCAAACGCCGTGTGCGCTCCCTGGCGCGTCCCCGCCAGATAGCCATGGCCCTGTCCAAGGAACTGACCGACCACAGCCTCCCGGAGATCGGGGAAGCCTTTGGTGGCCGTGACCATACGACCGTGCTCCACGCTTGCCGGACGATCCGCGGTTTCTGTGAGAAAGATGTGCGTATGCGTCAGGACTGGGAACAGCTCATCCGTATATTGACGGGCTGAGAACCTGTGGATAATAGGTGGATGGACGGAGGATGGTTTTGACCCCTGAAGTTATCCACAAGCCACCCACATGAAAGCGCCCAATAGGTTCAGTCGATATCAAACGGTAAGTAACTGAAATAGATTAAAAATTCAGTCTTCTCCAGATATCCACCGGCCCTACTACAACCACTATAAAATCTTAAAAACTTAAAAGCAGGAGAAGGGGCGCATGCAATTCAGCATCCAGAGGGAAGTTCTGCTCAAACCTCTGCAGCAAGTGGTAGGCGTCGTAGAACGTCGTCAGACCCTGCCCGTACTGGCCAACCTTCTGGTTCGTGCCTCCGGTAGCGAGGTCTCGTTCACCGGTACCGACCTCGAAGTCGAGATGGTCGCCACCACGGCCGCTGACGCGGTCCAGGAAGGCGAAATCACGATTCCGGCTCGCAAGCTGTTCGACATCGTTCGTGCGCTACCCGATGGCGCCAAGATCGATATCAAGCTCAACGGCGAACGTATCGCGCTCAACGCAGGCCGTAGCCGGTTCACCCTGGCCACGCTGCCCGCTACGGAATTCCCGGTCGTCGATCAAATCGAACTGGTCGAGCGTGTCTCGCTGCCGGAAGAAGTCCTTCGCGATCTGATGGACCGCACGGCCTTCGCCATGGCCAACCAGGACGTCCGCTATTACCTCAACGGCATGCTGCTGGATCTCCAGGAGCACACGCTGCGTTGCGTGGCTACCGATGGCCATCGCCTGGCACTCAAGGAAACCAAGCTCGAGAGCTCCGTTTCCGCACGTCGCCAGATCATCATTCCCCGCAAGGGTGTGAATGAGCTGAYTGGCCTGCTCGAGTCGGGGGAGGGCACGGTCGAGCTGGAGTTCGGTCGTAACCATCTGCGCGTTCGCCGCGGTGGAGTCATGTTCACCTCCAAGCTCATCGATGGTCGTTTTCCCGACTACGAAGCTGTCATTCCGCTCGGTGCGGATAAGTCGGCAACGATCGAGCGCGATGTGCTGAAGAGCGCCCTGCAGCGCGCAGCCATCCTGTCGAACGAGAAGTACCGCGGTGTGAAGCTCGAACTGACGCCGGGCCGCATCAAGATCGTCGCGCACAACCCCGAGCAGGAAGAAGCCCAGGAAGAAGTCGAAGCCGAGACCGTCGTCGACGATCTGGCTGTGGGCTTCAACGTCGGTTACCTGCTCGACGCGCTGAGCGCGCTTCGCGGCGACAAGGTGCGGATCAACCTGCGCGATGCTCAGTCCAGCTGCCTTCTCCAGGAAGAGGGCAATGACGAGGCGCGTCACGTGGTGATGCCGCTTCGCCTCTGACCGTCAGGCAAGCTAGAGTTCGGCCCACGACGCCGGGGATGTCTTCGACACCCCGGCGTCGTTCGTTTTGGACGGGAACCTGTTTGGCATGAAGTTCGACTCGCTGAGAATCGCCGGTTTGCGTTGCCTCGACGGAGTGACGCTGTCGCCATCCGCTGGGATCAATGTCTTCGTCGGTCCCAACGGTGCCGGGAAGACCAGCGTGCTGGAGGCGGCTTACCTGCTTTCGCATGGCCGCTCGTTTCGAGCGGGTTCTCGGGATGTGCTCCTCAAACGCGGCGCTGCCACGCTCTCGGTATTTGCCGAGGTCCATTCGGACGATGGCCGTATCCGGCGGCTCGGCCTTGGCCGTGAGAGCGGCCGTTGGATCGCCCGGGTTGACGGCGATGCCGCTGCCTCGTTGGGTGCGCTAGTCCAGGAATGCGCCGTGGTGTGTTTCGAACCGGGCTCGCACGACCTGATCGCCGGGGCGTCGGATGAGAGGCGTCGTTTCCTCGATTGGGGTCTGTTCCACGTGGAACATTCCTTCGTCGGGCAGTGGCGGCGTTACCAACGGGCGCTGAAGCAACGGAACGTACTCCTTCGAAACGGCGCGCCGGTAGAAGCCAGTCTCATCGAGCCCTGGGAATCTGAGTTGGCAGGTGCGGGGGAGGCCATCACCACGATGCGCCGCGACTACATCGTACGGCTCCTCCCGCACATCCAGGGATTCATGGGGAACGTCCTGCCTGAGCTTGGCGAGTTCACGCTCCGCTACAAGCCGGGCTGGGACGAGGCCGCCGATCTCCTGACGACCCTGGCCGAACGACGACAGCGCGATCTGGGACGGGGTCACACCACGGTCGGGCCCCACCGGGCCGACTTCACCGTGAGCTTCGAGCATGCCCCCCTTCGGGAGCACCTGTCCCGCGGACAGGAAAAGCTCTGCGCCCTGGCATGCCTCCTTGGCCAGGCCTCGCTCCATGCGCAAATCCGCGGAGAATGGCCTGTCGTCTGCCTCGACGACCTTGCATCCGAGCTCGATCGCACCCATCAAGAGTGGGTCGTCGCGCAGCTTCTCGGCCGTGACGTCCAGGTCTTTGTGACGGGAACCGAGATCCCGTCCGCCCTCATCGAGCAGCCGGTCACTGTGTTCCACGTGGAACAGGGTGTCGTCTCGGCTTTGCTATAATCGATCGACTGTCCCGAGCCCTTGCGCATCGCCCGGGACCGAAACCTGCGCCACCACCAGGCATCGCATGAACGAACCTCTCGATCCGACCAACTCGAACGCCTACGATTCCGGCAGTATCAAGGTCCTCAAGGGCCTGGACGCCGTTCGTAAGCGCCCAGGCATGTACATCGGCGACACCGACGATGGCACCGGTCTGCACCACATGGTCTTCGAAGTCGTCGATAACGCCATCGACGAAGCCCTGGCCGGTTACTGCGACTACGTCACGGTCATCATTCACCAGGACGGTTCGGTCAGCGTGGCCGACAACGGCCGCGGCATTCCGGTGGAAACGCACCCGGAAGAGGGCAGGTCGACGGCGGAAGTCGTCATGACCGTGCTCCACGCCGGCGGCAAGTTCGATGCGAACTCGTACAAGGTGTCTGGCGGCCTCCATGGCGTGGGCGTCTCCGTGGTCAACGCGCTCAGCGAGAAGCTGTGGCTGACCATCTGGCGCGACGGCAAGGAAAATCGCCAGGAATATGCCCATGGTGACCCGATCGCCCCGATCGCGGTGTTTGGCGACACTAACCGTCGCGGCACGATGGTCCGGTTCCTGCCCAGCCCGCAGACGTTCACCAACAACATCGAGTTCCACTACGACATCCTGGCGAAGCGTCTGCGCGAGCTGGCCTTCCTCAACTCGGGCGTCACGATCGAGCTGGTGGACGAGCGCAACGAGCGCAAGGACATCTTCGCCTACGAAGGTGGCATCAAGTCCTTCGTGCAGCACCTGTCCCAGTTGAAGAATCCGCTGCACCCGAACGTGATCAGCTTCAGCTCCGAGAGCGAAGGGATCGTGGTCGAAGTGGCCATGCAGTGGACGGACGCGTACCAGGAAACGATGTTCTGCTTCACCAACAACATCCCGCAGCGCGACGGTGGCACCCATCTCACCGGCTTCCGTGCAGCCCTGACGCGTACGCTGCAGAACTACATCGAGAAAGAAGGCCTGGCCAAGAACGCCAAGGTCGCCCTGTCCGGCGATGACATGCGCGAAGGCATGATTGCCGTTCTATCGGTGAAGGTGCCCGATCCGAAGTTCTCGTCGCAGACCAAGGACAAGCTGGTCTCCAGCGAAGTGAAGACCGCGGTCGAGCAGGTCATCAACGACAAGCTGGCCACCTTCCTGCTGGAGCATCCGGGCGAGAGCAAGGCCATCGCTGGCAAGGCCGTCGACGCGGCCCGCGCCCGCGACGCCGCCCGCAAGGCACGCGAAATGACTCGCCGCAAGGGCGCGCTCGATATTGCCGGCCTGCCGGGCAAGCTCGCGGACTGCCAGGAGAAGGATCCGGCGCTGTCCGAGCTGTTCCTGGTCGAGGGTGACTCCGCMGGTGGCTCKGCCAAGCARGGCCGCAACCGCCGCACGCAGGCTGTTCTGCCGTTGAAGGGCAAGATCCTCAACGTGGAGAAGGCACGCTTCGACAAGATGATTTCGTCTGCCGAAGTCGGCACGCTGATCACCGCGCTCGGTACGGGCATCGGCAAAGACGAATACAACCCGGACAAGCTGCGCTACCACCGCATCATCATCATGACCGATGCGGACGTGGACGGATCCCACATTCGCACGCTGCTGCTCACCTTCTTCTACCGCCAGATGCCCGAGCTGATTCAGCGCGGTCACGTCTACATCGGCCTGCCGCCGCTGTACAAGGTGAAGCAGGGCAAGCAGGAGATGTACATCAAGGACGACGCTGTCCTGAACGACTACCTGATCTCCAGTGCCGTCGACAATGCGTCGCTGTTCCCGGAAGAGGGCGCACCTGCCATCGGTGGCGAAGCCCTCGAGAAGCTGCTGCACGACTACCAGACCGCGCTCGACCAGATCGCGCGCCTGAGCCACCGCTTCGACGTAGCCTCGCTCACCGCGATGCTCGAGCACGCGCCTATGGCGGAGGCTGTCTGGACCGATGCCGCCCTGATGCAGGGTTGGCTGGACGGCCTCGCCCAGCGCCTCAGCGCGAGTGGCCTCGGCAAGCCGACGTACACGCTGCGTTTCCGCCCGGCCCTGAACGAGCAGGGTGCGGCGATCGAAGTCGAGCGCATGCAGCACGGCCTCAGTCACATCTGGATCATGCCGCAGTCGTTCTTTGGCGGCGTCGAGTTCCGGTCCATCCTGTCCATCGCGCAGCAGCTGTCGGAACTCAAGCTGCAGCCGGGCGCCGTGGTTCGGCGCGGCAACGGGTCGCGCGGCGTCCTCAGCTTCGCCGACATCCGCACCTGGCTGCTCGACGAAGCGAAGAAGGGTCGTACCATCCAGCGCTTCAAGGGCCTGGGCGAAATGAATCCGGAGCAGCTGTGGGAAACCACGGTGAATCCGGAAACCCGTCGCATGCTTCAGGTCGGTGTCGAAGACGCTGTGGCCGCGGACCAGATGTTCTCTATGCTCATGGGCGAGGCAGTGGAACCGCGTCGCGACTTCATCGAAGCGAACGCACTGAAGGCGTCCAACCTCGACGTGTGACACGACGATGCCAGCGGCCGTTGGCCGCGTAAGAAAAAACGCCCGATCGCAGTAATGCCCGGGCGTTTTTTTGTTCCATACGCCCGCGAATTGTACGTCCGATCTCCGACGCTCAACCTCGTATGAGGTGGGATGAAAACGGCGTTTTCAAGGGCCGAAAGTTGGCCTAATTTCGTCAGCGCCAACGTTCATATAACAAGTCATTGTTTTGACTCACCATTTTTGCGGCACTGCGACTTGTTCTTAGGAATAGAATCGGGTTAACCTCTGTAGTTCCCCGGAGCACGTCACTGTGCGACGACTCCTTCAGCCGAGGTCAGTCAATGAAACAGGGTTCCTTGATCAAGATGGTGCTCGCTACCGCGATCGCCCTTTCCCTTGCCAGTGGCGCTGTCGTCGCGAAAGACGCCGCACCCAAGGATAAGAAAGAAGCGCTGTATCCGAACGCCACCCGGACGGAACCCAAGCTCGATCTGAAGAGCGACAAGGATCAGAAGGCGCTGAACGAAGGCCTCGACGCCGCGAACAACGGTGAGAAGGACAAGGCACTGCAGATCCTGCAGCCGCTCGCCGACGGGTCGGGCACCAGCAGCAAGTACGCCCAGGCGCTGGCCCTCCAGGGCATCGCCAACATGAAGTACAACGACGGCGACGTTAAGGGCGCGATCACCACGCTCAAGCAGGCGCTCGATATCGGCGTCATGCCGAACGACACCTACTTCCAGCTGAAGTACATGTACACGCAGTTCCTCGTCGCCGACGAGCAGTACGCTCCGGCCCTGCAGTCGCTGCATGAGTGGCGCGACCAGGGTAAGAAGGAAACCGCCGATTCGTACGGCCTCGAGGGCAACATCGACTACCGCCTCGAGAAGTATCCGGAAGCCATCGCCGCCATCACCAAGGCGAAGTCGATGCCGGACGCGAAGCCGCAGGGTTCGTGGGACCAGATCCTCACCTCCAGCTACGCGGAAACCGGTCAGGGTGACAAGGCTGCCGAGCTTGCTTCGGCCGAGCTGGCGAAGAACCCGAACGATCCGACCGCCATGCAGAACGCTGCTTCGGCGCTGATCCAGGCGCAGAAGTACCCCGAGGCGATTGCCCTGCTCGAGAAGGGTCGCGCCGCCGGCGCGTTCCACGCAGACGACAACGGCGCCAAGCTCTACGTGAACCTCGCCAAGGTCTACCTGATCGACGGCCAGGAACACAACGAGCGTCAGGAAGGCAACGCCAAGAAGGCAGTCGCCGTGCTCGAAGACGGTCTGTCGAAGGGCGTGGTCAAGCCCTCCGCCGAGGTCTACAAGCTCCAGGGTGATGCCGCCATCACCGGTGGCGACGAGAGCGGCGCTCTCGCGGCTTACCAGAAGGCTGCACCCCTCGCCACCAACGGTGACGTCTCGCTCAGCGTGGCGCGCCTCCAGCTCCAGAAGAATCAATACGGCGCCGCTGAAAAGTCGGCGACGGATGCCATCAGCAAGGGCGTTCAGCATAAAGGCCAGGCCTATATGGTGCGCGCGGAAGCCAAGCGTGGTCAGAAGAACAAGCAGGGTGCTATCGCGGACATGAAGCTCGCGGCTCAGGATCCTGAAACGTCTGCCAAGGCCAACGCCTGGTTGAGCAAGGCAGAGAACACTAAGTAAGCGTTTGTAAAGTACCGGAAGGGATGGTTTGGCACCGCCATGATTCTTCCCTTCAGGTGCTATACAAATGCCATATGCTGGTGTAATTTGCTTATCTTTCCGCTTGCAGAAACCAGCGCTTTCGGCAATGTCAATCGCCGAGCGCCGGAAGAGCAGTGCGGGTTCACTTCCGCTTGATTAGCTCTTGATAGTGACTGATGGCCTCAAGTAACGAATCAACCGGCCAAGCGCCGTTTAGTTGGGGGCGCACCAGCGCGTTGGCAGTCGCCATCGCTCTGCACTCGTTCGCCTTCCTGCTGCTGGTAGCGCCCATGGCGCCGCCTAAGTCGCAGGAAAAGCAGAAAGAGAAGGTAGTTCAGGTCGACTTTATTGAACCGCCGCCGCCGCCCCCGCCCCCCCCGCCGCCGCCGCCGGAGCCCCCCAAGCAGCCGCCGCCGAAAATCGTTCAGATTTCGAAGCCGCCCCCGACACCACCGCCGCCGGCTCCACCGCCGCCGGCAGTAGACGAGGCGAGTTCGAACCCTGTTCCGGCTCCGCCGCCGGCACCTCCCGCGCCGCCAGCACCGCCGGCGGATATCGCGCCGAGCGAAAATCTGTCGTACCGTCAGCGCAACCCGCCGAAGTATCCGCCGCAGGCGGTTCGTCAGCGGCATGAAGGTACTGTGGTACTTCTGGTCCTCGTAGGTGTCGACGGTTCGCCGAAGGACATCAAGGTTGACCAGTCGAGCGGTTTCCGCGAATTGGACAAGGCAGCAGAAGACGCCGCCAGGAATTGGAAATTCAACCCGGGCAAGCGAGGCGGTGCTGCCGTCGAAGGCTATGCACGTGTCCCCGTTACGTTCAACCTAAACCAGCTGTAAGCCCCCACCGCTTACATCTATTAAGTTCACGCTTGACTTCCCAAGGGTAGCGTTATGTTGCAAGACACCTCCGCTCAGCCTGCTAATCCAGGTCAAAACTCCAACGCCGATGCCCTCAAGCAGATGGGCTTCGACCACCTGATCCACAACTTCGACTTCCTCGGTTGGATTGTGTTCGTGGTGCTGGTCGCGATGTCCGTGCTCTCGTGGTACTTCATCGTCGCCAACTTCATCCGTAACAGCATGGTGCGTTCGCGCGCCGACAAGGTGATCCAGGGTTTCTGGAACACGGCGTCGACGCAGGAAGCCATCCGCGTGCTCGAAGAACAGCCGAAGGGCGAACCGTTCTCGAAGATCGCACTCGACGCCGCTTCGGCCGTCGCGCATCACCAGGCAGCTGCCGGTGGTCGCCTCGCCGAGACCCTGTCGCGTTCGGAATTCATCGATCGCGCCCTTCGCCAGGCCGTTGCTCGTGAGAGCCTGCGTCTGGAAGGCGGACTGACCCTGCTCGCGACGGTCGGTTCGTCGGCACCGTTCATCGGTCTTCTCGGTACGGTGTGGGGTATCTACCACGCACTTATCGGTATCGCCGCTTCCGGCTCCGCGTCGATGGATAAGGTCGCTGGTCCCGTCGGTGAAGCTCTGATCATGACCGCGTTCGGTCTGTTCACCGCTATCCCGGCCGTGCTTGCGTACAACTTCTTCATGCGCTCGAACCGCCTGACCTACGCCCAGTTCGACGAATTCGCGCACGACCTGCACGACTTCTTCGCCACGGGTGCCCGCGTCGAAGGCACGGGTCCGGTCGTCTCCGTCAAGAAGTGAGGAATTGACCCATGGCTATGAGTAGCGGGGGCAACAGCGGCGGCCCGATGTCGGAAATCAACGTCACGCCGCTCGTCGACGTGATGCTGGTTCTGCTGATCATCTTCATGATCACGGCTCCCCTGATGTCCCATAAGGTCCAGATCGATCTGCCGAAGGCTAATCCGAACGTTAAGGATGACACCCCGGTTGAGCCGATGGATCTCGCGGTCAAGCCGGACGGTACGTACTTCCTCAATGACGGCGAAGTCAGCGAGGCTGAGTTGAAGGCCCAGTTCGCGGTTGCGGCGGCAAAGTCGCCGCAGCCCGAGCTCCAGATCCGTGCGGATCGCACCACTGAGTACAAAGTGGTCAAGAAGATCCTCGGCGATGCAAAAGACGCCGGCATGGTCCACGTCGGCTTTATGTCGACCGGCAAGGAGTAACGAACATGGCATTCTCCTCAGGCAACTCTGGTGGCCCGATGGCCGACATCAACGTGACGCCGCTCGTCGACGTCATGCTGGTGCTCCTCATCATCTTCATGATTACGGCTCCGATGCTGTCGCATAAGATCAAGATCGATCTTCCGCAGCCGAATCCGAACGTCGTCAACCCAGAGAATCCGCCGGATCCCGTCCGTTTGCAGATTCGCCAGGATGGCTCGCTCTATTGGAACGATACGCCGGTTGACGAACTGGGCCTCAAGGCTCAGATCGCGGTGATCGCCCAGCAGTCGAACCAGCCGGAACTGCAGATCGACGCGGATGACGCGGCTCAGTACGAGGTCGTGGCACGCGTGCTTTCCGACGCCAAGGGCCAGGGCCTGACCAAGATCGGCTTCGTTAACTCGAACTGATCGCGGTCGTCCGGTAAGAACTGAAAAACCCCGCTCCGGCGGGGTTTTTTTTATGCGTCTGCTTTCCGTTTCTGCAGGAGCCGATTCATCGGCGATCCCGCGGCAGCGGGCCAGGGTGAGGCAAGCACCCAATCGCCGATGAATCGGCTCCTACAACAGCGCGCTCTAGGACAAGATGCTGAGGTAGTTTTTCACGGTCTTCGACAGGCCTTCGTACAGCGCTTCGCCAATCAGCGCATGCCCGATCGACACCTCGGCCAGGCCGGGAATCGCCGACTTGAAGGTGCCCAGGTTGGCTTGGCTCAAGTCATGACCGGCATTGACTGCCAGACCCGCCCGCTGCGCGCGCTGCGCTGTGTCGGCGAACGACGCAAGCTCCTTGCGCGCATCGCCCGCGGCGAAGGCTTCGGCATACGGGCCGGTGTAAAGCTCGATGCGCTGGACACCGATGGCGGCGGCCTCGGCAAAGCCCTCGCCGTCGGCGTCGACGAAGACGCTGACACGGCAGCCGAGCTCGCGAAACGCCGCTACCACCGGCTTGAGGGTCTCGATGTCCCTGGTCAGGTCGAAACCGTGATCCGAGGTGATCTGCCCGTCGCCGTCCGGGACGAGCGTGACCTGCGTCGGTCGCACTTCGCGCGCCAGTTCGATCAGCCCGGGATAGGCGCCGCGCGGACCGGCGAATGGATTGCCCTCGATGTTGTATTCGACGCGTCCGCGCAGCAAACCTGCCAGAGTACGAACGTCGGCCGGCGTCACGTGACGCATGTCGGGGCGCGGATGCACGGTGAGCCCACCGCAACCGGCGTCGATACAGGTGTTGGCAGCCGTCGCGATGTCCGGCTCGTAGCCGCCGCGCGAGTTGCGCAGGACGGCTATCTTGTTCAGGTTTACGCTGAGTAGGGTCATCGTTTATCCATAAAAAAACGCACGTCGCCAACGCGACGTGCGTAATGACTGTCGTCCCAGCATAACGCGCCCACTCCCTCTGACGCACGGCTCACACACACACGCGCACTCACAGAACGTCAGACCCACCTCGATGAGAAAAGGTTCAAAGCGCATATGTGAAGACGCGGATCCTGCGTTCACTTCCGCGCCATGCCACGGCGGCGAGGCAATCGTCGCCCATGTCGAGCGCTTCGATCTGCCACGCGGATGCCGGTCCGATCTCACCATCGAAAGCGACCGGCACCACGACCGCGTCGTCCATCGTAAAAGCCACGCGATGTAGCCCGTATGACAGGCCGCCGCCGTTAGCCTTCAGTACGGCTTCCTTGGCGGTCCACAAACGGAGAAAGGCGCGCAGACGGAGCGCCTCCGGCAACGATGTCAGCACGGCCGTTTCGTCGGGTGCGAAGAAGCGCGTGGCCAACTCCAACGCCCGTGGCCTGGGCCGTACGCGCTCGATATCCACACCGATCTCGAAGCCTTCCCGACCGCGTCCCACCGCGAACAGCGCCCTCTCCCCGCTGTGTGACCAATTGAACCCGAGGCTGCCGAAGGCCCCTGCAAAGTGCGGCTTCCCGTGCTCGCCCCGCATCACCGCGGGCGCGTTGGGACCGGCATACGCCGCCAGCAGGGATGTAAAGGGCAGTTCGCCACGGTTGGCGTTCCACGTGGTTTGCCAGACATGGATTTCGTCGTCGGCGAGCGGTGGCACATCGGCAAGGATCGAAGTCATTTGCGCATTCTATTCGCGCCAGGCCCTAGAATCAGGGTTGTGCAGAACGGGGAGCACTCATCGTGATCGCAGGCTGGCTTCTGCTGCTGGTAGCGCTGGCCTATGTCGGCATGCTGTTCGCTATTGCCTATGTAGGCGACCGTCGGCCGCTCTATCCTCGGCAACCGAGGTTGCGGCCGCTCGTCTATAGCCTCGCCCTGGCCGTCTATTGCTCCTCATGGACGTTCTACGGTGCCGTCGGCACGGCGGCGCGATCGGGCCTGGCCTACCTGCCGATCTATCTCGGTCCGTTGCTGCTGTTCGTCTTCGGCTTCGGTTTGCTCGAGCGCCTGGTGCTGGTCGCCCGCCAGCGCAACATCACGTCCATCGCCGATTTCATCGCGGCACGCTTCGGCAAGTCTCACGGCCTCGCGGCCCTCGTCGCGATCATCGCCGTGGTCGCGATCATTCCGTATATCGCGTTGCAGTTCAAAGCGGTGGCCATGTCCTTCGCCGTGCTCGGTGCCGGCAACTCCGCCTGGTGGTTCGGCGACACCGCACTCTGGTGCGCCGCCCTGCTCGCTGTGTTCGCGATCCTGTTCGGCACGCGCAACATCGATGCGACCGAACACCATCACGGCCTGATGCTCGCCGTGGCAGTGGAGTCACTGGTCAAGCTGCTCGCGTTCGTCGCCATCGGTGTCTATGCCTATCTGCATGGGCCGGGCATCGCGCAGACCCTGCACGCGCCCGTGCTGCAGATCGAAAAAGGGAGCATGCCGCCCGGCTTCGTCGCACAGACCCTGCTCGCGTTCTGCGCAATGTTCTGTCTCCCGCGGCAGTTCCAGATCGGTGTGGTCGAGTGCGAGGATCCACGCGACCTGCGCAAGGCGCGCTGGTTGTTTCCGCTCTACATGGTGCTGATCTCGGCAGCTGTCCTGCCCATCGTCAGCGCGGGCCTCGGCCTCCCCCAGGTCACCAACGGCCACGTCGACGCATGGGTGCTGAACCTGCCTATCGCCCTGGGCGACAGCGGCATCGCCCTCCTCGCCTTCGTCGGTGGTTTCTCCGCAGCCACCGGCATGGTGATCGTTGCTGCGGTAGCGCTGGCGACGATGATCAGCAACGATCTGGTGATGCCGGCGTTGCTGCGTATTCGCCGCTTCGATCTCGAGCGACGCGGGGATCTTTCGGGCATCGTGCTTCTCGTCCGTCGCGTTTCCATCGTCGTCCTCGCCGCCCTCGCCTACGTCTACTACCGCATCATCGCCAACGCCGAGAACCTGGCCGCGACCGGCCTCCTCTCTTTCGCCGCCGTGGCTCAGTTCGCGCCGGCGATCGTGTCGGCGCTGTACTGGCGTGGTGCGAGTCGCGTCGGCGTCTATGTCGGACTGCTGGCGGGCTTCGTCGTCTGGGCATACACCCTCCTGTTCCCCGCGATGACGCGCGCCGGATGGATGCGCAGCGGCTGGGTCGACAACGGGCCGTTCGGCATGAGCTGGCTCAAGCCGAACGAACTCTTTCACCTCAGTGGTTGGGAACCTGTCACCCACGGCACGTTCTGGTCGTTGCTGTTCAACGTGTCGTGCCTGGTCTTCATCTCTCTACGTTTCAGGCCGAGCGTCGCCGAACGCCTGCATGCCGCGTTGTTCGTGGACCCTTACGTGCGCAGCGTTACCGGTGCGGGCGACTGGAAAGGCCGCGTCACCGTGCGTGACCTGGGCACGATCGCCGGCCGCATCGTCGGTGAGCGTGTCACGGCCCGCGCATTCAACGAGTACGGAGAACGGCATGGCGTGACGCTGACGCCGACCGACTCCGCGGATCGGCCGCTGATCCAGTTTACCGAACGACTGTTGGCCAGCGCGGTCGGTGCGGCGAGTGCCCGGCGCATACTCATGGGCGCCCTGTCCGGAACCGGCCTGGATATCGCCGAGGCGATGGCCTTGATGGATGAAGCGTCGCAGGAGCTTCGCTTCAATCGCGAATTGCTGTCGACCACGTTGGAAAATGTGTCGCAGGGCATCAGCGTGGTCGATGGCGAGATGCGGCTCGTTGCGTGGAACCGACGCTATGTGGAGTTGTTCGATTATCCGGAAGGCATGGTTTATGTCGGTCTTCCCGTCGCGGATCTGATCCGCTGGAATGCCGAACACGGTGAATGTGGTCCGGGCGAAGTGGACGAACACGTCGGCAAGCGCATCCGCTACATGCGCGCGGGTTCACCGCATGTCTTCCAGCGCATTCGACCCGACGGCACGGTGATTGAAATGCGCGGACGTGCGCTGCCGGGCGGCGGCTTCGTCACGACGTTCACCGACGTCACGGCATACAAGTCGGTCGAGCAGGCGCTCATCGATGCGAACGAAACGCTCGAGCAACGCGTGGAAGTGCGTACCGCCGAACTCTCCGAAGCACTGACCGCGACGGCGATCGCCCGCCGAGAGGCCGAAGCCGCGAACGCGTCGAAGACACGATTCCTCGCCGCCGCCAGTCACGATCTTCTGCAACCGCTCAATGCGGCGCGTCTGTTTACTTCCGCCCTGCGTCAGCATCCTGGTCTCGACAGTGACGCGGCGCAGCTCGCCGAACGCATCGATGCCTCGTTTCGTGCCGCGGAAGATCTACTCGATGCGCTGCTCGACGTGTCGCGGCTGGACGCGGGAAGTTACCGCCCGGAAGTCGCGCCGTTCGCGCTCGCCGACCTGTTCGATTCGCTGCGACAGCAGTTCGCCGTGGTCGCCGAGCAACGCGGACTAAGCCTGCATGTCGTGCCGACGACACTGTCGGTGCGCTCCGATGCGCAGTTGCTTCGCCGCATCGTCGCCAACTTCCTGTCGAACGCGCTGCGTTATACGCGCGTCGGTGGCGTACTGCTCGGGGCGCGCCGGCACGGTGACGAGATCCGCATCGAGGTGTGGGATACCGGGCCCGGAATCGCGAACGAACAACAGGTGCGAGTCTTCGGCGAGTTCCAGCGACTGGAACGTCCGTCACCCTGGGGAGAGAAAGGACTCGGACTCGGCCTCTCCATCTGCGACCGCCTTGCAGGGATTCTTCACCATCGCCTGGCACTGCAGTCGCGCGTCGGACGCGGGAGCTGCTTCAGCATCGCCGTACCGCGCACAGCGCCGGTGTCGCGCAAGCGCGCGCCGGCGATGGCGCGTCCCGGTGGCGGCGAACAATTGCCATTGACCGTTCTTTGCATCGACAACGACGAAACCATTCTCGAGGGCATGAAGGCCTTGTTGGGCCGCTGGGGCGTGGACTGCCGCGTGGCTATCGATGTCGACGATGCATTGCATACCTTATCGACCACGCACGTCGACCTGATCCTCGCCGACTACCACCTGAGCGATGACATGGATGGTCTCGCCGCGTTGCGCGTCCTTGGTGACAAACTCGGAGCGCTACCGCCTGCGGCGATGGTCACGGCGGACGGAAGCACCGAACTGAAGCAGCGTGCCCGTGCGCTGGGTTATCCCTTGCTACACAAGCCAGTGCGCCCGGCCGCGCTTCGCGCCCTCCTCGTCGCGCTGGTGAAACGAGCCGGGACAAATGTGGCGTAGCAGCGTCTCAGCTTTCGGGGGAGTTGCCGGGGAAGGCTTCCCTGTCGACGTCGAGATGACTGGCGGCGAGCGCTACCTGCGTGCGGTTCGACACGCCGAGCTTGCGCATGATCGCGGTCATGTGCGCTTTGACCGTGGCCTCGGATACCGTGAGCTCATAGGCGATCTGCTTGTTGAGCAGACCTTCGGCGATCATGTTGAGCACACGGAACTGTTGCGGCGTGAGTGAGGCGACGCGCGCGGCAACGTCCGCCTCGTCGGGCTTCAATTCCACGCTGCCGCCGACTAGCTTATGTGGAAGCCACACGTCGCCATCGAGCACGGTGCGCACGGCCTCGACGATATCGTCCACCGCCGCCGATTTCGGGATATAGGCGGAGGCGCCATGCGCGAGTGCGCGTCTGGCTACCTGCGCTTCCTCATGGCCTGAGACCACGATGGTGGGCAAGCCGGGATACTGGCCGCGGATGTGGGCGAGCGCGGAATAGCCGCGCGCGCCCGGCATATGCAGGTCCATCAACAACAGGTCGGCGTCGGGCAGCGATTCGATCAGGGCAAACAAGGCTGGCACGCTGTCCGCCGTGTGTACGGTGGCATCGGGCAAGGCTGCCAGTACCGCACGCTGCAAGGCGTCACGGAACAGCGGATGGTCGTCGGCGATCAGGACATCGGACATGGAGTGCTACTTGATCAGTCGTTCTTCCACCAGGCTCTTCACCACCGAAGGATCGGCAAGTGTCGAGATGTCGCCGAGCTGGTCGGGCTGGTTCTCGGCGATCTTGCGCAGGATGCGGCGCATGATCTTGCCCGAACGTGTCTTCGGCAGACCGGGCGCCCACTGTAGGAAATCCGGCGCGGCGATCGGACCGATTTCCTTGCGCACGCCGGCGATGAGTTCCTTGCGCAGTTCCTCGCTGCCGGTCTCGCCGGCGACCAGGGTGACATACGCGTAAATGCCCTGGCCTTTGATGTCGTGATGGCAGCCGACCACGGCGGCTTCGGCCACCTTGTGATTGGCGACGAGCGCGCTTTCCACTTCGGCCGTACCGATGCGATGACCCGAGACGTTGATCACGTCGTCCACGCGGCCGGTGATCCAGTAATAGCCGTCTTCGTCACGGCGCGCGCCGTCACCGGTGAAGTAGTTACCCGGATAGGTCTTGAAGTAGGTATCGACGAAGCGCTGGTGATCGCCATACACCGTGCGCATCTGGCCCGGCCAGGAATCGGTGATGACCAGGTTGCCACTGCACGCGCCTTGCTGTGGCTTGCCATCGGTATCCACGATGGCGGGCGTGATGCCGAAGAACGGCAGTGTCGCCGAGCCCGGCTTCAGGTCGGTTGCGCCGGGCAGCGGCGTGATGAGGATGCCGCCGGTTTCGGTCTGCCACCAGGTGTCGACGATCGGGCAGCGTTCCTCGCCCACCACGCGGTAATACCAGTTCCAGGCTTCCGGATTGATCGGCTCGCCGACCGTGCCGAGCAGACGCAAGGACTTACGCGAGGTCTTCTTCACCGGCGCCTCGCCCTCGCGCATGAGCGCGCGGATGGCGGTGGGTGCGGTATAGAACAGGGTGACCTGGTGTTTATCGACGACCTGCCAGAAGCGGCTGAAATCCGGGTAGTTGGGCACGCCGTCGAACATCACCACGGTGGCACCGTTGGCGAGCGGCCCGTAAACCACGTAGCTGTGGCCGGTGATCCAGCCCACGTCGGCGGTGCACCAGTAAACATCGTCCTCGCGCACGTCGAAGATCAGCTCATGGGTCATGCTCGCATAGACGAGGTAGCCGCCACTGGTGTGTAGCACGCCCTTCGGAAGGCCCGTGGAGCCCGAGGTGTACAGCGTGAACAGCGGGTCCTCCGCATTCATCGCCTCCGGCAGGCAGTCCGTGGACTGCCCTTCCATCAAGGTGTGGTACCAGCGATCGCGCGGCGACTGCAGGTTGATCGCGCCGCCTGTCCGGCGAACCACGATCACCGTCTCCACGCTGTTGGTGTGCGGACGAGTGAGCGACTCGTCCACGTTGGCCTTGAGTGGGATCTTCTTGCCGCCGCGGCAGCCCTCGTCGGCGGTAATCACCAGCTTGGCGCCGGAATCCGCGATGCGGCCGGCGAGCGAGTCCGGCGAAAAGCCGCCGAAGACGACCGAGTGGATGGCGCCGATGCGTGCGCAGGCCAGCATGGCCACCGCGGCTTCCGGGATCATCGGCAGGTAGACGATGACGCGGTCGCCCTTGGTCACGCCGAGGTTCTTCAGGGTGTTGGCGAATTTGCAGACCTCGCGGTGGAGCTCGCGGTAGGTCAGGCTGCGTGACTCGTTGGGGTCGTCGCCCTCGAAGATGATCGCGGTCTTGTCGCCGCGCTTCTCCAGGTGACGGTCCAGGCAGTTGGCGGCCACGTTGAGCGTGCCGTCCTCATACCACTTGATGTACAGGTCCTTGGGGTCGTACGAGACGTTCTTGATTTTCGTCGGGGGCGTGACCCAGTCGAGCCGGCCGCTCATGTCTTTCCAGAAGCCCTCGGGATCCTCGACGGACCGGGCGTACATGCGCTGGTAGTCGTCCTTGCGGATGTGCGCCCTGGCGGCAAAGGCGGGATCGACCGGGTGGATATCGGACATGCGTTCTTCCTGCAGATTGGCTTGTGGCTATGCCACGAAGTGTAACGTCGCGGCGCAACATAAGATGGCGACCCTGCTACGACTTTGGTCGAGGTTCGACCTTTGGCGAATGGATGCCCGGGCCCGCGTGCCACATGCTCGGCTCGCCAATGGTTGGGGAGACCATGATGAAGACGAACCGTTCCGGTGGCCGCAAGGCCATCGCCCTGAGTGTCGCCTGTGCCTTGATGCTGCCGATGGCCGCATTGCCGGATATGGCCCACGCCCAGTCGAAATCGAAGAAGACGACGAGCCACGAAGCGGAACTCGAAGCCCGCGTGAACTCGCTCGAGCAGCAACTCGCCGAGCTCAAGGCGATGATCCAGGAGCAGAAGGCGGCGACCACGCAGGCCACGTCGACGGCGCAGGCTGCGCAGACCCAGGCCCAGGCGACCGACGACAAGGTCAGCAAGGTCGAGAAGGTCGTGGCGACGGTGCCGGCGAAGCCCGCCTTCAGCACCGGCACCGCGCCGGGCGTCTCGCTGGCCCTGCACGGTTTCATCGACGTCAGCGCCTTCAGCCAGAACAGGGCTTACACGTACGGCAACGGCCAGAACGCTGAATACCCGATTCCGTCGGACGGTGCCGGGCATGCTAATGGCCGGGTCAGCGGCGTCGACGTCCGCAACACGCGCTTCTGGCTCGATTTCGCYGGTGCCAAGTTCAACGAGAACTGGAACGGCAGCGGCCGCATCGAAATGGACTTCTTCGGCGGCTTCAACGGCACGGGCGCCTACGCGGGTTCACAGCCCGAGCAGCGACTGCGCCAGGCGTACTTCGATATCAGCAACCCCAACTCCGGCACCACGATCCGCGTCGGCCAGATGTGGGACCTGATGTTCCCGCTGGACTACATCCCGCAGTCGCTCTCGCATATCGCCTTCCCGCTGGGTTACGGCAGTGGCGTGATCGGTTGGCGCTTCCCGGGCGCGATCTTCATGCAGGATCTCAACCACGGCGCCGAAGGTACCAAGTGGCGGCTGGATATCGCGGCATTGCAGGGTACCTGGAACGGTCGTGCCGGCGGGACCGATACGAACAACTTCCTTACCCAGGGCAATGCGGGCTTCAGGCCGCAGTTTGAGGCACGCCTGACGGCCAAGGGCGGCAACTGGGCCGCGTTCCTCGCCGGTCATTACAGCAAGATCGACCTCAGCGGTGTCGAGGGCAACACCCCGACGCCGATCAAAAAGAACCTCTCCAGCACGGCCGTCGAACTCGGCGGCATGTGGACGCCCGGTCAGTTCATCCTGAAGACGGCGGTGTACTCCGGCAACGCGATCGGCGAGATCTTCGGCAACCTCTCGCAGTTCGGCGACATCAAGGAAAAGGGTGGTTACCTGCAGGCCGGTTACAAGTTCGACGCGCACTGGACCTTGTATGGCTTCGCCTCGATGGCCAAGCCCAACACGAACGACGTGCTTCGCTGGCGTGCCGCCAACACGGTGGGCCTGCTGAAGAACCGCCAGACGGCGGGCAGCCTGCAATACACCACGGGACCGTTCGATTTCAGCGTGGAATTGATCCACTCCAACCTCGACTCGACCACCGTCAACGGCCTGGGCCGCGAAAAGACCTCGGGTAACGAACTCACCCTCAACGGTATGTACCGGTTCTGATTGGAGAGCGACATGGCAACTACCGCTAGCGGCCTTCGTGCCGACGGCAGCATCGGAACCAGTCACAGACGCGTGATCCTGGCGTCGAGCCTGGGCACGGTTTTCGAATGGTATGACTTCTACCTCTATGGCTCGCTCGCCGCGATCATCGGCAAGCAGTTCTTCACCGGCCTGAACGAGACCAGCCAGTTCATCTTCGCGCTCCTCGCTTTCGCCGCCGGTTTCGCCGTGCGCCCGTTCGGTGCCATCGTGTTCGGACGCGTGGGCGACCTGATCGGCCGCAAGTACACGTTCCTGATCACCATCATCATCATGGGTACCTCGACCTTCCTGGTCGGCGTGTTGCCCGGTTATTCGACGATGGGTGTCCTCGCGCCGGTGCTCCTGATCGCCCTCCGTCTGTTACAGGGACTGGCGCTCGGCGGCGAGTACGGCGGCGCGGCAACGTATGTCGCAGAGCACGCACCTCCCGGCAAGCGCGGCCTGTATACGAGCTTCATCCAGATCACGGCGACCTTCGGCTTGTTCCTCTCGCTGCTGGTCATCCTGGGCACGCGCCTGGGCCTGGGTACCGAGAGCTTCGAAGCCTGGGGCTGGCGTATCCCGTTCCTGATCTCCGCCGTCCTCGTGGGCGTGTCGGTGTACATCCGACTGCAACTGCACGAGTCGCCGGTGTTCCAGCAGATGAAGGCCGAGGGCAAGCAGTCCAAGGCGCCGCTGACCGAAGCTTTCGGCCAGTGGAAGAACCTGCGTCTGGTGATCCTCGCCTTGTTGGGCGCCACGGCCGGGCAGGCGGTGGTCTGGTACACGGGGCAGTTCTACTCGCTCTATTTCCTCACCCAGAGCCTGAAGATCGATGGCACGACGGCGAACCTGCTGATCGCCGCGGCACTGCTCATCGGCACGCCGTTCTTCGTGTTCTTCGGCTGGTTGTCCGACAAGGTGGGCCGCAAGCCGGTCGTGCTCGCCGGCTGCCTGTTGGCGGCACTGACGATGTTCCCGATCTTCAAGGGCCTTACGCACTTCGGTAACCCGGCGATCGAAACGGCCGCCGCGACGGCGCCGGTGGTGGTCACGGCCGATCCGAATGCGTGCTCCTTCCAGTTCGACCCGGTCGGCAAGAAGACCTTCACCAGCTCCTGCGATGTCGCCAAGAGCGTGCTGGCGAAGAAGGGCATCCCGTATACCAATGCGGCGGCATCTGCCGGTACGCTGGCCACGGTGAAGATCGGCGACGAAGTGATCGAGTCGTTCGAAGGCGCGGGCCTGGAGAAAGCGGACTTCACCGCCAAGGGCAAGGCGTTCACCGGAAAGATTACGGCACAGGTGAAGACCGCGGGCTATCCGGAGAAGGCCGACCCGAGCCAGTCCAACTACCCCATGCTTATCGTGTTGCTGGCCATCCTCGTGCTCTACGTGACGATGGTGTACGGACCGATCGCCGCGTGGCTGGTGGAAATGTTCCCGACGCGCATCCGCTACACCTCGATGAGCTTGCCGTATCACATCGGCAACGGCTGGTTCGGCGGCTTCGTGCCAACCATCGGCTTCATGCTCGTCGCGTGGAAGGGCGACATCTACTACGGCCTCTGGTATCCGGTCGTCGTGGCCTTGATGACGGTGGTGATCGGCCTGTTCTTCGTGCGCGAAACCAAGGATGTCCCGCTGGAGCATTAATAAAAACAGGTAGGAGCCGATTCATCGGCGAATGGCAAATAACCCGCGCTGCGCAGCAGCGCACTTACCAGGTTGCTTGCCTCAGTCACTATCGGAAGAAGAGCTCGCCGATGAATCGGCTCCTACCAGGGCGGTGTGTCGGCCAAAAGGCGAGGTGTCGACCGAAGGCGGGGTGTCGGTTGCGACGCGAAGTTCGCGATAGGCATCGACGAGTTGATCGAGCGAGAACGCCCGGTTCCGTCCGCTGGGATTGGGTAGCACCCACACCGTGGCGCCTTGCAACGACGTTGCCTGGCGTCCCCACGGTATCTCGCGTGTACCCGTGAGCGCGGCGTAGCCGGCCTTACCGAGAAAGGCGACGAAGCGTGGCACATAGGTCGCGACTTTCGTTTCAAAGCCGGCAGCCGCGTCTATGAAGTCCTGCTTCGATAACTCATCGGCGCCCGCGGTCGGTCGGTCGACCACCGTGGTAAGCCCGCAGCCGAACTCGAGGATCCGTCGAGCTTCCTGCGGCCGGAGTTCCTCGGCGGTAAAGCCGGCCAGGTGGATAACCCGCCAGAACCGGTTCCCGCGCCCTTCGAAGTGATGCCCCGATGCGGCGGCCGCCAACCCGGGATTGATCCCGCAGAACAACACGGATAACTGCCGGGCAACAACATCGGGCAGGCCGGTAATCATCCGCCGATGACGCCGACGGCCTTTTCCGCGAGCTTTCTCAACTCGTCACGAGGAGCACCTGCACGGGCGCGCATGGCGATCGTGTGCATGGTCGCGGAAACGAGCATGGCGAGTGCCTCCACGTCGGCATCCTTCTTCAACTCCCCGGCATCACGCGCCTCACGCAGCCGCGTTTCGAAGTCGGCGTCGAGCTTGCGAAAGCCACGGGTGACGATGTCCTGTATCTCGGGATCCCCGAGCGCCTCGGTAATCGCCGTGCCGACGACGAAGCAGCCGCGCACGTGCTCGTCACCTGAGAAGTAGATGTCCAGCGCTGCGTCGTACACCCGCATGAGCACCTCGGGGAGGGTGCCCGCACCCGACAGCGCGATGCCCATCGTCGCGAACTTGAGCCCCCAGTAATCCTCAAGCGCCCGGATGTAGATCGTGTGCTTGTCGCCGAACGCGGCGCGAAGGCTGGGCCGGTTCATGCCCGTGGCCGCGGAAAGGTCGTCCAGCGAGGTACCGGAGTAGCCGGTTTTCCAGAAAGCATCCGCGGCGCGGCGGAGGGCGACGTCTGGCTCATACGCGCGGGGCCGTCCGCGTGGGCGTTTCTCGTTCGTTTCCATTTTTGTACCACCGTGCATAAAAACCCTTGAAGTTGGGTCTGCCCAAACATATTATACGAACCAGTACAAAATTCAATTCCCCTGGTTTCACCGGTATCTGCATCTTATGAATAGCAACAACCCCGACAACGGCCCTGGCCCGGCGGGCCAGGTGGACCCGACACGCCCCGGCTTGGCCAGCCGGCTGCGCTGGCCCCTGATGGCTGCTCTCCCCCTCCTGATGATCGGGGTGGGCGGCGCCCGGTTCCTCAGTGGACAGGGTGACATCGAGACCGACGACGCCTTCGTCCGCGCGGCGAAGGACTCGATCAACGCCCGGGTCTCCGGCCAAGTGGTCGATGTCGCCGTGCACGACAACCAGCGTGTCCACAAAGGGCAGTTGTTGTTCCGCGTCGACCCTCAGCCGTACCGGATCGCCGTCGAACAGGCTGAAGCCCGTCTGGGTACGGCGCGGTTACAGGTCGAGGCGCTCAAGGCCACGTATCGCCAGCAACTGGCCGAGGTGCAGTCCGCCCGGGACTCCGCCGACTTCGACGGCAAGGAATTCGAGCGCAAGAAGGCTCTGCTCGCCTCCGACTTCGCCTCGCGCGCGTCCTTCGAGCGGGCTGATACCGACGTGAGGGTGGCGCGGCAGCACATCGCCTCGGCCCAGCAGGCGGTGTCCAACACGATCGCCAGCCTCAACGGCGATCCGGATATCGACGTCAACAAGCACCCGACCGTGCTCGAAGCCAGGGCCCAGCTCGACCGGGCGAAGCTCGACCTCTCTTACGCCGACGTTGTTGCGCCGGACGACGGCATCGTTACCCGCGTGGACGACCTGCAGGTGGGCGACTTCGTCAGCGGCGGTACCACCGTCTTTTCGATGATGTCGACTCGGGATGTCTGGATCGAAGCCAACTTCCGCGAGACCGGACTGACGCACATGCGCACCGGTCAGACCGCCACCATCGAGGTCGACGCGTATCCGGGCCAGCGTTTCAAGGCGCACGTGGCGAGCATGAGCCCGGGCACGGGTTCCGAGTTCGCCGTGCTGCCACCGGAAAACGCCACTGGCAACTGGGTCAAGGTGGTGCAGCGCCTGCCGGTGCGCCTGGAACTCGACGCGGTCGATCCGAAGTGGCCGCTCTACTCCGGTATCAGCGTGACCGCGCAGGTGGACACGCGCAGCCAAGTGAACACGACATCGGCAGGCGTCTCGCCGTGAACACCGTTGTCGCACCCCACAGCACGCCAGGCGCGCATCGCGTCCTCATCGGTGCGGGGCTGGTCGCCACCTATATGTCGGCGGTGAACATCTCCATCCCGAATGCGGCGCTGCTGCACATCCAGGGTGGGCTATCCATGTCGGATGACGAGGTGGGCTGGATTTTCTCGTCCTACATCGCGGCAAGCGCGATCGTCATGCCGACGACGCACTGGCTGGCCGGTCGGTTCGGCAGGAAAGTGATGTTCCAGACCTCGATGGCGCTGTTCGCGCTCGCCCTCGTGGTGGTAACTCTTGCCACGACGCCGCTGCAGTTCGTCGCTGCACGCCTCTTCCAGGGTGCGGCTAGCGCCATGCTGGCGCCCTTGTCGATGGCGATCCTGCTCGACGAGCTGCCGCCGCTGCGTCATGGCCGCATCGGCATCGTCTGGGCGGTGACCGCCTTGCTCGGCATCCTCAGTGGCCCGGCGATCGGTGGCTACCTGAGCGAGTTCCATGGCTGGCACACGATCTTCTATGTGAGCCTCCCCGCGGCCGTGATGGTCTTCGTCGCGATGGGTTTGTTCCTTCGCGAGAAGAAAGCCGCGAGCAGCGCGCGTTTCGACGTCTTCGGTTTCATCACTTTCAGTGTAGGGGTCGCGGCGCTGCAGATGTTCCTGGACCGCGGCGAGCGTCTGGAGTGGTTCTGTTCGCCCGAAATCTGGGCAGAGGCGATCGCGTCGGTCGTCGGCTTCTATCTCTACGTCGTGCATGTCATGACCCGGGAGGAGCACTTCCTCAACCGCGCCATGTTCAAGGACCGTAACTTCACCGTCTCCGCCGCCATGTACTTCGTGTTCGGCTTCGTGCTGCTGCCGACCCTCGCGCTGACCTCGCCGATGCTCGAAGAGCTGATGGGCTATCCCGCCGATACGGCCGGCTATCTGGCGATTCCTCGCGGAGCCGCGTTGATCGGCGCCCTGATACTCACCTGGCGCCTGCCGAAGGCGATCGACAACCGCTGGGTCATCGTCGCCGGCATGGCGCTGGTGGTGTACGGCAACTGGCGCATGCTCGGCTACTCGCCCTTGATGGATCGCTGGCCCGTGATCGTCGCCGGTGCGTTGCAGGGTGGCGGCCTCGGCATCCTCATGCCGGCACTCACCCGCGCCGCCTTCAGCACGCTCAGCCCCGCATTGCGTTCGCAAGGCACCGCGTTCTTCAACCTCGCGCGCCTCTACGGCAGCACGATCGGCATCGCCATCGTGCAGGTCTACTTCTACAACAACACGCAGGCCGTGCACCTCGCGCTGGCGAAACACGTGCGGCCCTACGGTCCCGTCGCCCACGCGACCGGCGCGCTCGCTGGCGCGCACCTCGCACAGATCAACGAGCTCGTCACCGGTCAGGCAGCGATGGTCGCCGTGATCGGCCAGTTCAAGCTGCTGATGATCGCGATGCTCATCGTGAGCCCCCTCGTTCTCTTCCTTCGTCCACCGCGCCCGGTCAACTGACTTCCGGAGTCGACCATGAAACTCGTCAAAACGGCACTTGCCACCACTACGTTCGCGCTGCTCGCCGGCTGCATGGTCGGGCCCGATTTCGAAAAGCCCGCGCCGCCCGCGTCGACGCATTACGACGTCAAGGTGGAGCAGGCACTTGCCGGCAACACGGCGCAGCGCATCGATTTCGACAAGAAGATCGACGGCGACTGGTGGTCATCGCTGGGTTCACCGAAACTGGATCAGGTCATGCGCAAGGTGATCGAAGGCAACCTCGGCCTGGAGGCGGCCGATGCGACGATCGCGCAGGCCAACGAGGCCGTGACCTCGGTCCGCGGCGCGTTGAGCCCACAGATCGATCTCGCGGCGCAAGGCGGACGCCAGCGTGGTGCTGGCGCCACTGGCTTCGCTACCTCCAACTTCTACGCTGTCGGCCCACGGGTGAGCTTCGACCTCGATCTGTTCGGTGGCACCCGGCGCCGCATCGAAGAACAGGTCGCACTCGCCGATTCGCAGCGGCATCGCTTCGACGCGGCCTACCTGACGGTGACGGGCGATGTCGCTACCCAGGCCCTGACGCTGGCCTCGGCGCGTGCACAGATCGCCGCGGTCGAAAGCCTGYTCGCCAACGATCGGAAGAACCTCGACCTGGTGCAGACCGCGCATCGGTACGGCAGCGCCACGCAGGTCGACGTGGCCACCGCCACGACGCAACTCGCCCAGGACGAGACCCTGCTTCCGCCGCTGGCGCAGCAGCGTGATACCGCTGCCCATGCGCTGTCCGTCCTGTCCGGCAAGGGGCCGGCCGACTGGGTGCCGCCGGACTTCGACCTCGCCGACTTCGCGCTTCCCGCCCAGTTGCCCGTCACGCTGCCCTCGGATCTCGCACACGATCGCCCCGACATTCTCGAGGCGGAATCGCAGCTCCACGCCGCGAGCGCGGCGATCGGCGTCGCCACCTCCGACCTGTACCCGCATCTGAATCTCTCCGGATCGCTCACGCGGGTCGGCCCCGCACCTGGCCTGGGCACGTTGTGGGGTCTCGCGGCCGGTCTGACCGCGCCGATCTTCAACGGCGGCACGCTCAAGGCGAACCAGCGCGGTGCGGTGGATGGTTACAAAGCCGCGCTCGCGACCTACCAGCAGACCGTCGTGTCCTCGCTCGGTCAGGTGGCCGATGTGCTGCAGGCGATCAACCACGATAGCGAGGAAGTCGCTGCGCAAGATCGTGCGCTCACCTCCGCCGCACTCAGCCTCGCCTTGAATCGTGAAGGCTACAAGGCAGGCGAGACCGGCGTCTTGCAGGTGATCGACGCCGAACGTTCTTACCAGCGCGCGCTGATCGGCCAGATCCAGGCGAAGACCGCGCAATTCCAGGACACCGTGCAGCTATCCGTCGCACTTGGCGGTCATTCCGACGAAGCATTCCAGCGCAGAGCGGCGTACCGTGACGAGCGATCGATGGCAGGTGGCCCCACTAACGGAGGAAAACCATGAGTGCCCTTGATACGTTTCGCCATACACGCCTTCCCCTCGCCCACGGCACAGGGGCTATCCCCGCCGTCGGCTTCGGCACGCTCATTCCCGACCGCGAGAAGGGACGCGCCGCCATCAAGACGGCACTGGACGTGGGCTTCCTCCACCTCGATGCCGCCGAGGCCTATCGCAACGAAGATGTCGTCGGCGATGTGATCAAGGAGGCGATCGACAACGGCGTCGTTCGCCGCAAAGACCTTTTCGTGACGACGAAGCTGTGGAACAACAATCATCGACCGGAACGCGTCAAGCCCGCTCTCCAGGCGAGCCTGCGTCGATTGCAGGTCGACTACGCCGACGCGTACCTCATCCACACGCCCTTCGCCTTCGCACCCGGCGACGACCAGTATCCGAAGGATGCCGATGGCGGTCCGCTCTACGACAAGGGCATCACGCTGCTGGATACCTGGCGCGCGATGGAAAGCCTCGTCGACGATGGCTTGGCGAAGGTCATCGGTCTCTCCGACGTCRAGCTCGAGACGGTGAAGGAGATCGTCGCCAACGCGCGCATCAAACCGTCCATCGTGCAGGTCGAGTCGCATCCGTATCTTCCCGAGTGGGAGTTGCTCGAATTCTGCAAGGCGAACGGTATCGTGTTGCTCGCCTTCGCGCCGCTCGGCCATGGCATGGAGCCGCGCGTGCCCGACGACCCGGTGTTGAAGACGATTGCCGCGCGCATCGGGGAAACGCCGGCGCACGTCGCCCTCGCCTGGGCTGTCCAGCGCGGAACGGCGTTTCTCACCACCTCCACCAACCCCGAGCACATCCGCGAGAACTTCGAGATCTCCCCGCTGCCTCCCGAGGCCCTCCAGGAAATCCGCGAAGGCATCACCCTCAACGACCTCCGCCTCAACGACGTCGTCCACACCGGCCTCCCCGGCTTCATCCCCCGCGAAAGCCGTAAATAACAAGCCGCGCGCTTTTGGTAGGAGCCGATTCATCGGCGAAGCTCTCCCTTGACGAAACTCAACCCCAACCCTAGGATGCGATTCATTCGCATTTAGGGCTGGGGTTCCCCGTCCCCAGGATCGTCATGAGGGGCACCTCCCCACCCGTACCCCGTCGTGGCCACGGCGCCACGATCGCCCGCATCGCCCTTGCCATTGTCGGCGGCTATGTCACGGTGTCCCTGTGGACCTTTCTGCTCGGCCGCCTCCTCCCCGGCGACCGGCCGGGTGCCGGCTTTACAGCAACGATGCTCTCCTTCCTTTTCTACGCGGGCTGCTTCGTCTGGGTCTTCGGCGCGAAGCGTCTCGGCCACACAGCGCTCACCATGGCCGTGCTCGCTGCTGCCGCGATACTCGGCATCGCGCTGACATGAGCGTGGGTTTTCGCCAGACACAAGCCGCCTTGCACACGTGGTCCGGCCTCATCGTCGGTTGGGTGTTGTATGCGATGTTCCTCGCCGGCACGGTGAGCTTCTGGCGCGAAGAGATCACGCGATGGACGCATYCCGAGATCGGCAGCCACCAGCCAGCCGACGTGGATGTCGCCAACGCGCAACGTTATCTGCAAGCGCATGCGGCGGGCGCGGCGGAGTGGAACATCGCGCTACCCGATGCGCGCGCCGCAGGCGTATCCGTGGCCTTCCGCGACAAGGCTACGCCGCGCAATGCGACGCGGGCATCGATCGTACTCGACGCCCATGGCGATCCGGTCGACGTACGCGCCACCGAAGGCGGCGATTTTTTCTACCGTCTGCATTTCGACATGCATTACATGCCCATCCTCTGGGGACGCTGGCTCGCCGGGCTCTGCGCGATGGTCATGCTCATCGCCATCGTCAGCGGCGTGATCACGCACAAGAAGATCTTCGCCGACTTCTTTACCTTCCGCCCGCGCAAGGGACAACGTAGCTGGCTGGATGGCCACAATGCACTCGCCGTGCTGGCTCTGCCTTTCCACCTGATGATCACTTACACCGGCCTCGTCACGCTCATGACGTTGTACATGCCGTGGGGTGCCAATGGCTCGAACGGCAGTCGCAATGCGCTGTTCGCGGAGATCATCCCTTCCTACACGACGCCGGCCGCCACGGGAACCGCGATGCCCCTGATCGATCTGCGTGTCGCGCTCGAGACAGCAGGAAAACTCTGGGATGGCGGGCACGTCGCGACGTTGAAGATCACGCACCCGGGCGATGCATCCGCGCGCATCGTCGCCGAGCGCGCTGGGGCGGATCGCGTCAGTTCAAACCAAGTGACCGTACAGATGGACGGGACCACCGGCGCCGTTATCGCCGCATCCCGACCGGAGAGCGCCGGCGTACTGACGCGCGGTGGGATGATCGGCGTGCACGCCGGACGCTTCGCTTCGCTCGAGATGCGATGGCTCTATTTCCTGCTCGGCGTGGCGGGTACCGCCATGGTTGCAACGGGACTCGTCCTGTGGACCGTCAAGCGGCGCGCCCAGCTGCCTGATCCGGCGCGACCGCACTTCGGCTTTCGCCTTGTCGAGCGGCTCAACGTCGCGTTCGTCGCCGGTATGCCGCTGGCGATGTCCGCCTTCCTCTGGGCCAATCGAGTTCTCCCTCATGCGATGGCCGAACGAGCCGCGTGGGAGATCCATACGATGTTCATCGTCTGGGCGCTTGCCTTGTTGCACGTGTGTTTCGTTTCACCGCGCCGTGGCTGGATCATCCAGTTCACGCTGGCCGGCGTGTCTCTTGCCGCACTCGCGCTGGGCGACGTTGTCTTCGTGCGCACGGACTTCGTCTGGATCGACCTCGTCATGGCGGCCCTGGGCACGACGTGCCTGGCCATCGCCTGGGGCGTGGGAAGGCACGTTCCCTCCACACGGAGAACAATCAAGACCATGGCGACGACTCGACGCGAAGACGCAAACGCATGAGTCTGCTGCTCGCTATCGTCGCGTTCGCTTGCCTTGCCGGCGCGATGAATCGTCATCACGTCGAGGTGATCGGCGGGAGGCCATCGCGTTCGCGCGTGTGGCTGCTTCGGCTGGCCGGGGCGGTGGCACTGCTTGGCATGCTTGCCCTGGAAATGACACAGGAAGGTGCAGCATTCGGCGCGTTGCTCGCCTTCGGTTACGCGAGTATCGGCGCGGGTATCGTGCTGCTCGCACTCACGGTCACGAGATCTTTATCGCCGGGTCGCTAGCGTGGGCCGATGATTGGACCGTTTGACCTGCTCCTTCGCCTGCTCGCCGCCGCGGTACTCAGCGGCGTGATCGGCATCAATCGTGGCCGCCTGGAATGGACGGCCGGTCTCCGTACGCACATGCTCGTGGCCGTCGGCGCGGCGCTTGCCATCATCGTCTCGGCGTTCGGCTTCAACGATGTGCTGAACAATCCGCACGTTGTTCTCGATCCCTCGCGTATCGCCGCGCAGGTGGTGACCGGCGTTGGCTTCCTCGGTGCGGGCACCATCCTGTTCGTCGAGCGCGACCAGATTGTCCGCGGGCTCACCACGGCGGCCAGCTTATGGGCAGTGGCCTCCGTGGGACTCGCATCGGGTAGCGGCATGTACGTCGGCGCCGCGATGGCGACCGGCATCATCTGGGTCATCCTCGCCCTGCTAAAGCCGCTCGAACGTCGGCTAACCGGTAAGCCCAAGCGCCGTCCACGCCTTACCGCGCGTCTCACGGGATCGAGTGCCCTGAGTGTCTTCGAGACGGCTCTCGCCGAGCACCATCTTCCCTTTGCGAAGACGATTCTTCGACGCGAGCCCGATGGCGACGACGTCGTCACCGTGTTGTTTACACGGCCTGTCCGCAAGGACCAGCTCGCCACGCTTGCCGACACGTTGCGCGATCTCGACGGGTTCAAGAGCGTCAGCTACGACGCGCCCGATGACAAGGCGCGTCGTCACTGAGGTCGTCGGTCACTCGCCCTTGGCGGCGGCTTCGATCAGCTTCGCGACTTCCGCCGGGTGCGACACCATCACGACGTGCGACGCGCCCTTGACCACGACCGTCTTCTTCGACTTCGCGCGGTCGGCCATCCAGGCCATCGCCTTCGGCGGGATGTTCTTGTCGGCGTCGCCGTAGATGTGCCACGAGGGCACATGCGTCCAGGCCGGCGTGGTCTCCGCTTCGTTCAGCGCGATGTCGGTGATCGGCCGCTGCCCTGCGGCCATCAACGCGGCGTCCTTGGCAGGTACGTCGGCGGCGAACTGCGCCGGGAACTTGTCCTGCTGGATGTAGAGATCGTTACCGCCCGTCGACAGCGGTACGGGCGGCGCGAGTGTCGGCCCAAGCGTGCTACCCGGGAATTTGCCGGACAAGCCTGCCGCGGTTTCGCCGCTCTCGGGTGAGAACGCCGAGACGTAGACGAGTGCCTTGACGTTGTCGTGGCCTTCGGCGGCTTCGCTGATCACCGAACCGCCATAGGAGTGACCAACGAGGACAACCGGCGTCTTGATGCTGCCGACCAGATTGGCCACTTCGGCCGCGTCCGTTTTCACGCTGCGCAACTCGTTGGGCGCGGCCACGACGGTGTAGCCGTCCTTGTGCAGCTGACCGATCACGCCGTTCCAGCTGGACGAATCGGCGAAGGCGCCGTGGACCAGAACGATCGTGGGCTTCTCGGCGGCGAATGCGGCCGGGCTGACTGCGATGGCGGCGAACAGGGCGGTACGGATCAGGGAACGGAACATGGTGGAGCTCCTTGTACATGCTGAGGGGACGACGGCAGCGCACGTTCCGGCTCTTGGGGCCCGGCTTGCTGACGCCTGTCCCAATAAACCGGACGAAGCCGATTTCCATTTCAATAGTGTGCGTTGAAATGTTGCACGATCTATCTAGGCGGCAGCCTATCGCCCTGCACATTTGTAAATCTTGGAAGAAAAGAGCATGAAAACATTAGGAAAGAAGAAAAGCCCTGCCGGAAACACGTAGACCCTACCGAAACCACGCATAGGCCTGCGCAGCCTTGGCCTATATCTGAGATGCGTTCTTGCACTGAAGGGATCTTATGGCTTCGGCGAGACATGTCAGAGGCGTGTCTCTGATCGAAGTCTTGATGGCGGTACTGGTTTTCAGTGTCGGCCTCATTGGTCTGTCCGGCTTGTTGATTACATCGTTGCGCTCGAACCAGGCCGGGTATCAGCGCACCCAGGTCGAGTTCCTGGCGATGAGCATGGCCGATCGCATGCGTGCCAATCCCCTGGCTGTCTGGTCGGGCGGTTACAACGACACGGGATATCCGCTCACCGGCACCCAGGTCTGTACGACGGCCAGCGCGTGCACGCCAGCGAAGCTCGCACTCCGCGACCAGTATTTGTGGAGTAGCCAGCTCAAGACCTTCCTGCCCAATCCCACGGCATCCATTGCCTGCACCAACGGCGTCACGCCGAACGCCGCCCAGCTGCTGGTGCGTCCCCCTTATGCCGGTAACTGCGTCATGCGCATCAACTGGAGCGAGCGAAGGGCAGGTGACAGCGGCCATCAGGACATGGCGACACAAACCTACGTCTGGAACTTCCAGCCATGAGCCCGGGCCGCCGCCGCATGGCAGGTAAGCTGCGGGGATTCTCGCTGGTCGAACTGATGGTAGCCATGGTCCTGGGGCTGCTGGTCGCCGGAGGCATCGTCACCGTCTTCCTCGCGACGTCGAACAGCAGCCTGGTCCAGACCCAGCTCGCGAAACTCCAGGAAGAAGGTCGCTTCGCCATCACGGCGCTGACTACCGACCTGCGCATGAGCAACGCCCAGTACTGCTCGAACATGGGCGGCCAGTCGGCTGGCCTGTCCAACGGCGTACTGTCACTCGATCGCTACCTGCGCGCGCCGCAGGTGCTGGTCTCCGGTGCCGTCTTCCAGTCGGCGCTCAACGACAACACGACCACGTGGGGGACGAACAGCGGCGGCACCACGTATCCGCCGGCACCCGTCGCCGCCTTTACCATGCCGTCGTTCGTTTCGCTTCGTGGATACGACTGCACGCTGACGGCATGCACGCCGGTCGATCCGTCGACCGCGTCCGGTGCAGGCATTCCCGTCCAGGGGACCGCCATCGGCAACCGGGTTCTCGGAAGCGACGTGGTGACGCTTCGCTACCTCAACGGCGCGCGTGGTTGGGTGCTCGACGGCGTCAACAGCACGATGACGCTCAGCGGCAACAACGTCGCCAGCATCACTGTCGTCCCCCAGGCCGGCGAACCGCCCCCGTCCACCGTGACGAAAGGCGACCTGCTGATGCTGGCCGACTGCAATGCGGCGCAGGTCTTCTCGGCCACCGCCTCAGGCTCCACCTTCACCCCGGTGTCGAATTACAGCGCGGTGACCAGGCCATCGGGCGTGAGTCCCAAGCTCTTCGACTTCACTACCGATTTCCAGACCGTGACGTACTTCCTGCAAGTGGTGGACGACAACAACGGGCACCAGACTGGCGCATTGATGCGACGGGTCAACGGCGTCAGTGGCGAGGTGGTGCGGGGTATCGAGCGGCTCGACCTGCTTTATGGCGTCATGGACGCCGCCGGCAATACCAGCTATCGCACCGCGGCCGACATCGACAGCGCAACGACGTGCCCCTCGTCCACCGTCGTTGTCGCCGGCACCGATCCGGGGTGTCTCTGGCGATCGGTACAGAATATCGAAGTGCATATCCTCATGGATGGCCAGGTGCCCCTGTATTCGCTGACAGCGCCTGAAATGCAGTATCAGTACTACGGCGACACCGCCGTCGCCGGGATGTCCGCGCCCGACGACAGCAAGCGCGCGGTCATGCCAAGCCAGCAAGGCATCGACAATCACATGCTGCGGCGCGAGTTCACGGCGGTGGTGTCCCTGCGGAATTACAACCCATGAGCGCGCAACGCGGTGCGGTCCTCATACTGGCGCTGATCTTCCTGCTTCTGCTGACCATCGTCGCGCTCAGCACGACAAGCCGCTCGTTGCTGCAGGAACGCATGGCCGGAGCGATGCGCAATGCGCAGCAGGCGGGGTGGTCGGCTGAGAATGCCTTGCGCGGCGTGGAGTGGAACATCTTCAACGGCAACAGCGTCGCCTGCTACAACTCCAGCAATCCGCCGACGATCAGCGCCAAAGTCACGGCATTCCGCCGTTCTTCGGTCTGGCTCACCGATGGCGCCACCGAATACAAAGGTGCGGGCGTCGCTATCGACTACAGCGCGGCCTCCGCCGACGCCGCACTCTCGACCGCCGTCATGGCCCACAACCCCTGGTACACGGTCGAGTACCTCGGCCAGGATCGGTCGCCCGCCAACGGCGGCAGCCCGGCGACGGAAGCGGGATCGGGGAGTAGTGGAACGACCAAGTTCTACCTTTACCGCATTACCGCACGTGCTACCGGCGGCAGCCCGAACACCATTCGTGTTGCCGAGTCCACGTTCGTGACGCCGAACCAGCTCGTATGCACGCTGACCTGAAGCCGACTCCCATGAAGACATCCTCCATCTCGTGGGCCGCCCTCCTTCTGGTTCTTACAGCGTGCCTGCTGCTCGCACTTCCGGTCACGGCGGGTACGGTTACCGTAAGCAAGACGCCACCCGGCGTCACCTCGAAGGTGGCGCCGAACATCGTGGTGACCTTCGATGATTCGGGGTCGATGAATGCGACGTCGATCCCGGACACGATGGATGCCAATTACGGGAGCAAGTATTACTACTCTTCACTCGGTAACCCGATCTACTTCGATCCGACGGTGACGTATGTCGTGCCGCCGGATGCCAGTGGCGCGCCGTTGGGTACACCGACCTTCAAGGCCGCGTGGCGCGATGGTTACTGCGCGAACACACTGACCAAGAAATGTTGGTCACCCAACAACGCCAAATACCTCGACCCGATCGTGGTCGATCTCAGCACGTCGTTCTACGCAGGGTTCCTTGCCAACATCCAGGCGGGAAACTCACCGTGCTCGCGCAATGCCAACGAGCTGACGACATGGAGCAGCGGGAACACCTGCTTGCAGATGGATATTCCTGCGTCGGTGCGGGGGACGTCGACCAAGACCACCAGCAATACGTCGAGCTCGAACAGCTCGTGCTTTATCAACTGCGGGCTCTTCAACGGCGTTTCCGGTACCAAGACCATCACGACGACCACCAATAACTCTGATGGCAGCGTCAGTGTCAGCGTCAGCGTGGGCACGTGCACGACGACCCTCTTCCTGGTTACCTCGTGCACCAGCATCGCGACCACGGTGACAACGACGACGACCACGACGAGCCTGGATACAGGCGGGTTCTATTACGTCTGTACCCAGCCGACCAACGACGCCACATGCACCTACCACCTCGTCGGTAACGAGTCCGCGTCCATCCAGCAAAACTTCGCGATCTGGTACAGCTACTACCGGTCTCGCAACCTCAATGCACGCGCGGCGATCGGTCGGGTGTTCGCCGGCCTTGGCGACGGATCGGTGCGTGTCGCCTGGCAGACCTTGCAGACGCAGACGGCCAAGGGGAGCTACTACACGTCTGCGGGTGGCTACGGCGGACAGACCTACAGCCCGCTGGTGGCATCGAGCAAGATCCTCGAACTCGCGAATGCAACGAGCTGTACGCCCACCAGTACGAGCGACACCTGCTGGCGAAGCCAGTTCATGAACTGGGTCTATGGTGTGCCCGCCAGCGGCGGTACGCCGACACGCGAGGCGACTCAGACCGCCGGTGAGTTCTACAAACGCGACCTGAGCCTGGGCAATGCGCAGGACCCGTACTGGAACGGCAGCACCAGCACACCAGGCGAACTGACGTGCCGGAAGAACTTCAACATGCTGGTGACCGACGGCTACTGGAATGGCGACAAGCCGGGCGATGCAAACCCCAATGATTCGTCCACGCTGACGCTGCCCGATGGCACCTCGTACACCACGAGCGGCACGACGTCGAAAATCTATTGGAACCAGAACGGCAGCACCAATCCGTCGCTTGCCGACATCGCGTTCTCGTACTGGGCGACGGACCTGCGTACCAACATGGTCAACAACGTGCCGGCGTACTATCCCGACCTGACCACGGGGGTCACAGGCACGGCGACGACGGTCAGCTCCACGGCACCAGGAACCAACAGCGAGGTCTACTTCAATCCGGCGAACGATCCCGCCACCTGGCAGCATATGTCGCAGTACATGGTGACCATGGGTATTTCCGGAAGCCTGGTCTTTCCGACCGATTACACCGCCTTGCGAAAAGGCACGAAAGCCTGGCCTACGCCCGTCGTTGGCGGCGGTGCCACCAACATCGACGATACCTGGCATGCCGCCTTGAACAGTCGCGGCGGTTACTTCAGCGCTGCCGACCCGACGTCGCTCGTCAACAGCCTGAGCACCATTCTCTCCTCCGTCATCGCAAGCAGCTCCACGTCCCTGACGCTGAGCCTGAGCACCAACGTGCTCACCGCCAACACCGTGGCCTATTACGCCGGATACAACACGACCGACTGGAGCGGCTCGTTGACGGCGCGGGCGATCGGCTCGAACGGCATCGTGGGCGACACGCTATGGGCTGCCGAGACGTTGCTCACCAGTCGCCTGGCCAGCGATCCCCGTTTCATCGCCACGAGCACCGGTCCGGGAACCGGCACGGGCATCACCTTCGCCTACACCACCTTGAGCACCGCCCAGAAGGCGGCATTGGATTCCTTCGACGGAACGGGATCGACCGCGACGACGGACGGCCTGGGTGCGCAGCGCGTGGACTGGCTCAGCGGCGTGCGAACGCTTGAAGGCAGTACCTTCCGCACGCGAACGTCGCTGCTTGGTGCGATCTTTGGATCGCAGCCGGCGTATGTCGGTGCGCCCAATAGTGGTTACGGCGATTCGTTCTCGGCAGGGTCCCCTGAGGCAAAGGCCGTGGCGGCCGACCCTACGCTGAGTTACTCGGCGTTCCTGGCCAAGTGGGCGACCCGCGCGCCGGCCGTTTATGTCGGGGCCAACGACGGCATGCTGCATGCGTTCGACGCGCGTCTCAAATCCGTCACCGGGGCGAACCCGGGCCGCGAACTTTGGTCGTACGTTCCCGCAAGCGTGTACCCGAATCTTTCCGCGCAGACACGCCTGACCAACTTCAGCTTCACCCCGACCGTCGACGGTAGCCCGATCACCGGCGACGTCTTCTTCAACAGCGCAAGCTCGCTGAATAGCTCGACGAAGGGCTGGCATACCTTGCTCGTCGGCTCATTGCGCCTGGGCGGTCGCGGTGTCTTCGGCATCGACATCACCGATCCATCCGCCGCTACGCTCAACACCAGTACGGCCGTCGCCTCGAAGGTGCTCTGGGAGTTCAACAGCGACAGCGTCTCGACCGTCGGCACGCCCGCCAACCTGGGCTATACCTTCGGTACGCCGGTGATCACGCGTGTCGCCTATAACAACTCGGATGGGACGGTCGGACGGTGGGTCGTCCTGGTGCCCGGCGGATACTTTCCCGATGGGAGCACCGCGGCGGCGGCGAGCAATACCTACAGCTCGCTCTTCGTCCTCGATGCCCAGACCGGCACCCTGCTGAAGGAGATCCGCACGCCAACCGGTTCGGGTTCGGTTGCCAGCCATGGGCTCAACACGCCCGCCGTCGGCGACTACGACGGCGACCAGGTCGCCGATGTCGCCTTTGCGGGTGACCTCGACGGCAACGTGTGGCGCATCGATCTGTCCGCCGCCACGCTCGCCGCCACGTCCCAGTCACAGGGTGTCAGCCTGTTGTTCAAGCCGGCCACCGCCAACGCGCAGTCGATCACCACCTCGCCACGGTTGCTCGCCGACCCGACGTCGACGTACTTCATGGTGATCTTCGGCACGGGCCGCTACCTGAGCACGGCGGACAGTGCCGACACCACGGTCGAGGCGCTGTACGGTGTTCGCGACCCAGGTGCGAACGTCGCCTCGCCGATCACCGTGGCCGGCGGCAACCTGGTCAAGCAGACCATGGTGCTGGATGCAAAGTCGGGCGCCATCGGCGTGACGAACAACACCGTGCCGGCGACGCGTTCCGGATGGTACCTGCTGCTCGATACGGCCGCCGGAGAGCGTGTGGTGGTGACACCGGCGCTGGACTCGAGCAACAACACGGTGACCTTCAGCACTCTGATCCCGACAGCCACCGATCCCTGCACGACGTCGAGCTCGGGCTCGATCATTGCCCTGGACGGTACAACGGGCGGCGCGGCCTTTGGTGTTTCGATCGGCTCCGCCGTCAGCTTCGGCAACGGCTACACGCTGGCGGGCGCGCATGTCCTCGGCGCGGCCAGTTCCGGATCTCTCTACACGGCGGCCAGCCTCAGCGGCGGCACCTCCTACCTGCCGGGCCAGATACCGGCCTCCGGTGCCGGCGGAACACCCGTCAACGAGAGCATTCCCACCGCGCGCCGTCGCTCGTGGCGTATCCTGAATGGGGATAACTGACATGCAGACCCCGCACCGCCGCCGCAGCGGTTTCACGCTACTCGAGTTGATGGTCGTCTTGGTGGTCATGGGCGTTCTCGCCGCGCTCGCGGTGACGTCGTACAGCCGATACGGCTTCCGCGCTCGCCGCGCCGATGGGCAGAAGTTGCTGATGGCGATCGCCAGTGCCGAAGAGCGTTACTTTGCGCAGCACAACGCCTACGCCGACCTCGCCACGATCGGTTACTCGACGGCCGCGACCGCCACGTCTGAGAACAGCTACTACACGGCCGCCGTGAACGTGACGACGATCAATGCGGTGGCGGCGCAGGCCTTCACAGCGACGGCGACACCGGTGCCGGGAAGCTCCCAGGCGCGGGACACCTGCGGCGCACTTACCGTGACAGACACAGGTACCAAGGGTTCCACTGGCGCGACCACGAACGGTAGCTGCTGGTGAAGGCGTCCGCGTCCGGAGTGCGCCGCGAGCGGGGATTCGGCCTCGTCGAACTCATGGTGACGATCATGGTGGCCGCCATCCTCGTCGCCATCGCGGTGCCGTCGTTCCGTACCACGCTGCAGAAGCATCGCCTGCGTGTGTCTGCAGACAGTCTCCAGGCAGCGGTCCAGTACGCACGCACGGAAGGCGTGCTGCGTGCGACCTACGTGTCGATGTGTGCGAGCGCCGACGGCGCGACGTGCTCGGGCGCTGCGAGCTACGAAACCGGCTGGCTCGTGTATGTCCACCCGGTCGCCACCACCAAGGCGAGCGACACCTATACGGCGACAGCGTCGGCAGGCATGCAGATTCTTCGTGCCGGCCCGGCCCTGAATGGCGTCTCCGCCCGCGCCGTGGACGGAGCCGTCATCACCTTCGGCCAGCAGGGACAGCTGGAGCCCGTGGCCAGCCGCACGAACGCGAGCCAGCCCATGGCCTTCGTTCTCTGCGCCGGTAGTGGCGCAGGCAGCCTTGGCACGAACACGACGCAGATACCGGGATCTCGTATCGGCGTCAGTCCCTACGGGGGCATCGCGTTTACCAAGCTGTCCAGCAAGGACCTGTGCACCCCTTGACGGGTGGCCGCGTCGAGGATCGCGGTCCCTGAGATTCCCATGTCGTACATTTGTACGTATGTCCGATCCCCTGCCCATGACCCGCCTCCACAAAGGCCGCGGCGCCGCCTCCAACCCCGAAGGACGGTTCGAGTCCACGCGCTTCCAGGCCGAGGACGACGGCTGGCATCGGGAGGACGACGAGAGCCGGCCCGCCACCGAGGTCCGGGAGGAGTTGGCGCGCAGCGTCATCAGCCGTAACGACTCGCCCGACGTCGGCTTCGACCAGGCGACCAATCCGTATCGCGGCTGCGAGCACGGATGCATCTACTGCTACGCGCGTCCCTCGCACGGTTACCTCAACCTCTCCGCGGGTCTCGACTTCGAGACCAAGCTGTTCGCGAAGACCAACCTCGAGGAAGTGCTGCGCGGCGAGCTCGCCAAGCGCAGTTACGTCTGCAAGCCGATCAACATCGGCAGCAACACCGATCCGTATCAGCCGATCGAGAAGAAGTGGCGGCTCACGCGAGCGGCACTCGCGCTGCTCAACGAGTGCAATCACCCCTGCACCATCGTCACCAAGAACGCGATGATCGAGCGCGACCTGGACATCCTCGTGCCGATGGCCGAGCGGAATCTGGTGCATGTCTTCATTTCAATCAACTCGCTGGATAACAAGCTGGCGTCGAAGCTGGAGCCGCGGGCGAGTGCGCCGCATCGGCGGATGAAGGCGGTGGAGGCGTTGAGTGGTGCGGGTGTTCCTGTCGGGGTTCTGGTGGCACCGATCATTCCGGCGCTCAACGAAAAAGACGTTGAAGCGATCATCGAGCAGGCCGGTGCGGCTGGCGCGCGGTCGATCGGTTACACGTGCGTGCGTTTGCCACATGAGCTCAAGCAGCTGTTTCGCGAATGGCTCGAACTACATTACCCGGATCGTGCTTCGCACATCATCAGCCTGATTCAGCAAATGAATGGCGGGAAGGATTACGACTCGAACTTTGCGACGCGCATGCGCGGGCAAGGGGTGTTTGCGGACATCATCCGGAAGAGGGTGCAGGTGGCGACGCGGAAGGTGGGGTTGGATCGGGCTTGGGATACGGTGTTGGATACGTCGGCGTTTATGCCGCCCAAGATCGTGTCGCCGCAGGGAGATTTGTTCTGAGAAAAGAATCCAAAGGCAAAGCGCGCTATGACCACTGAGCGGTTACGCCTCACGAACGCAAGATACGAGCGGCTTCTCCCAATAGCCAATCTCGAAAGGTTGTCAGCTTGGACATGCTGGTGTGCTCCGGGCGATAGACAATGTAATAGGCCAGCGCGGATACGACACTGATATCAGGGAACAGCCTTACCAAGCGTTCGCTCAACAGGTCATCGTGCGCCATGACACTGCGTGCAAGTGCAATACCGTGCCCTTCGATGGCAGCTTGCAGGACAGCTGCAGAATTATTGATCTGCATGCCTCGGAGCTCGGTGGTGGGAGTCACGCCAGCCACCTGTAACCAAGTCTCCCAGCTTGGAAACCCGGTATGACGGTCCATCGACAGGTCATGGATCAGCATTTCCTGAGTTAGGTCAGCAGGCCTCTGCAAGCGCCGATGCTCCCGCAATAATTGCGGTGAACAAACGGGATAGATTTCCTCGTCCATCAATTTCTGAGCTACCAGCCCTGGCCATCGGCCGGTCCCATAGCGCACGCCGATATCGATCCGCTGAGCAACGAAATCCACCGGCTTGAGATTGGTATCCAAGCGCACGTCTGTGTCAGGACAGGCCGCCTGAAATCGGTCGATGCGGGGAAGTAGCCATTTGGCGGCAAACGCCGGGCTGACGGCCACCGTTAGGACCCCGCTGCTCGAACCTTGGCGAAGCTTTTCCATTCCCAGAGTGAGCCGGTCGAAACCAGCCCGGATGTCCGGCAACGCGCGCTCTGCCGCGTCCGTGAGGACGAGCCGCGAACGGCCACTACTGCCCCGCACGAAGAGTGGTGTACCCAGCCAGTTCTCCAGAGCGCGCACAAGCTGACCTACAGCTGCCGGCGTCACGTTGAGCTCCGCCGCAGCGGCGGAAAAGCTCTGGTAACGGGCGCTTGCTTCGAACGCGCGCATGGCGTTGAGGTGAATGGGCGATTTCACATCGATAAAGATTTTCTTTCAGTACGTGACACTTTATATGGTTTGCCCGTTGGCGGGAATCAGAGAAGCATGATGTCCGTTGAGCGGATGAACGGCGTGACCTTAACCCGCATACGAACCCAGCGTCTCACGCCTCAACTTTCTCCCATTCATATTCTGCCGACCGGCGCACTTACCTTAAGGATTCAAATATGAGCGATCAATTTAAAGGAAAGAAGCTGCTCGTAGTGGGCGGTACCAGCGGTATCGGCATCCAGGTGGCGCGTGAGGTGCTGATCGGCAATGGCAGCGTGGTTATTGTGGGAAAGCGCGCGCAGAAGACCGAAGAAGCACGCAGAGAGTTGGCTGAACTGGGTCAGGTGTGGGCGATAACCGCAGACCTAAATAGCCAAAAAGCGGTAGCGTCGCTGATCGAGACGCTGGACGAGCAGCATGCGGACGTCGACCTACTGGTCAATGCCGCCGGCGTATTCTTCCCCAAGCCGTTTCTGGACCATTTGGAGGCTGACTACGAGCAGTACATGCAGCTGAACAAAGCAACCTTTTTCATTACGCAGAAGGTCGCCGCCAACCTGGTCGCTAGAAATCAGCCGGGCGCATTCGTGAACATCGGATCGATGTGGGCAAAGCAGGCCATCGCGGCCACGCCGTCCTCGGCGTACTCGATGGCCAAGGCAGGACTGCACTCGCTCACGCAACAACTGGCAATGGAGCTTGCTGGCCAAAGCATTCGCGTAAATGCTGTTTCGCCTGCCGTAGTGCACACTCCTATCTACGAAGGTTTCATTCCCAAGGCCGAAGTACACAGCGCGCTGCAGGGCTTCAACGGTTTCCATCCGATCGGCCGCGTGGGTGCCCCGCAGGATGTAGCAGAAGTGGTTGCATTCCTGCTGTCGGAAAAGGCGGGCTGGGTCACTGGTGCAGTCTGGGATGTTGATGGCGGAGTGATGGCCGGCCGCAACTGATGGGTCTCGTGCAGGTGCCTCACCACGCCTGCTGCGCGGCGAGCTCGCTACGAATTGAAGCCCGAAGATTATGCCAAGACCTACGTAATCCAGCTTCAGGATCGGCGAGGTCATCAATTCATGACGAGCTCGTTTAAGCTCTGCGATGTATCGCAGCCCGACTAAGGGTCGCTGTCTCGCAGTGGTTTACTCAGCACTGCATCAGCCCAGCGAGGGCATGCTCCCCAACAGCTTATCCAGGGTGACCGGGTAATCGCGCACCCGTATGCCCGTGGCGTGATGCACCGCGTTGGCGATGGCCGCCGCCACGCCGCACAGACCGAGCTCGCCGACGCCCTTTGCCTTCATCGGCGAAGACATCGCATCGGTTTCGTCGAGGAACACGACGTCCTGGTGCGGGATATCCGCATGCACGGGCACTTCATAACCAGCCAGGTCGTGATTGWCGAAGAAGCCGAGCCGCTTGTCGACCACCAGCTCCTCCATCAAGGCGGCGCCAGCACCCATGGTCATGGCGCCGATCACCTGACTGCGTGCCGTCTTGGGGTTGAGGATGCGGCCGGCGGCGCATACCGCGAGCATGCGGCGGATACGAATCTCGGCCGTGGCGGCGTCTACGCCGACTTCGACGAAGTGCGCACCGAAGGTCGACTGCTGATATCGCTTGCTGAGGTCGCCATATTGCATGCTGTCCTCGACCACGATATCGCCGCCGGCCGCCACGCTGGCGAGTGATTCCGAACGCTGCCCGGATCGAACGTTGCCCTCTTCGAAGACAGTGTCGGACGGATTCATACCGAGCTTCTGGGCGATCGTATCGCGCAGCTTTACGCAGGCCGCGTAGACACCTGCCGTGGAGCTATTGCCGCCCCATTGGCCGCCAGAACCTGACGACACAGGGAAACTGGAATCACCCAACTGCACGATGATGCGATCGATGGGAAGGCCAAGCATCTCCGCCGCGGTCTGCGCAATGATGGTGTAGCTTCCCGTGCCGATATCGGTCATGTCGGTCTGCACGGTGACACGCCCTTCCCGGTCCAGCCGTACGCGCGCACCAGACTTCGCGGTCAGGTTGTTGCGAAACGCCGCAGCGACGCCCATACCGACCAGCCAGCGGCCATCACGCGTGGAAGCAGGGCGAGAGACACGCTTGTCCCAACCGAACCGGGTCGCACCCGTGCGCAGGCATTGCACTAACTGGCGTTGCGAGAACGGCCGCTCCGGCTTTTCAGGATCGACCTGGGTGTCGTTCCTGATACGGAATTCGACCGGGTCCATACCTAGCTGCCCAGCCATTTCGTCCATGGCGATCTCAAGCGCCATCAAGCCCGATGCCTCGCCCGGTGCACGCATGGCGTTACCTTCGGGCAGATCGAGTACGGCAAGCCGCATCGCGGTCATACGATTAGCACCGGCGTAGAGCAGCCGGGTCTGCGCGACAGCGGTTTCAGGCTTGCCGCCGGGCAAGTCGCCCGACCAGCTTTCATGACCGATGGCCGTGATCGTGCCGTCCTTCGTCGCGCCGATGCGAATACGCTGGATGGTGGCGGGACGGTGCGTCGTATTGTTGAAGATGAGCGGGCGCGGCAGGGTCACCGCCACCGGCCTCTTGGCGGCGCGTGCACCGAGTGCTGCCAGCAGCGCGTCGCTACGTACGAACAGTTTGCCGCCGAAGCCTCCGCCAATATAGGGAGCGATCAGGCGCACGTTTTCCTTCGACACACCGAGCGTCGTCGCTACATCGCCGGCGCCCCAGGCGATCATCTGGTTGGACGTCCACAGCGTGAGCTTGTCGCCCGTCCACGAGGCGATGGACGCATGCGGTTCCATCATGGCGTGCGAGTGGTCGGGCGTGGTGTATCGGCCGTCGAACTTCACCTCGGCGCCGGCGTACGCACCGGCGAAGTCGCCGACGGCGGTATCCGCTTCTTCGTCTTCCGGCTTGGTGGCCGACGCGGTCGCCTGGCTTAGGTCGAAGGCCCCGGGGGTACGCGCATAGTCGACCTTGACGAGCACGGCGGCGGCGCGTGCCTGCTCGAAGGTGTCCGCCACTACCAAGGCCACCGCCTGGTGGTAGTGCTCGATCGTCGGACCGCCGAGCAAGGCCGCCGTGTTGTACTTGCCCTTGCCTAACTTCCCTGCGTTCTGCGCGGTGACGATGGCGAGCACGCCGGGTGCACGGCGAGCACGAGTGAGGTCGATCCCCGTGACTCGCCCCTTGGGAATGGACGATGCCACGATGTATCCGTAGGCATGGTTCGGTACGGCCTCGTGTTGCTCGTACGCGTAGTGCGCCGTGCCGGTTGTCTTCAGTGGACCGTCGACGCGATCGAGCGGCTGGCCGACGACCTTCATCTGGTCGATGGGATTGATTGTCGCTGGCTTGTCGAACTTCACGAGGCGTCTCCCTTTGCTTCGGCGAGCACGGCATGAAGCGTCCGTTCGGCGAGAACCATTTTGAACGCGTTTTCTTCAGTGGGCGCGGCGCCGGCAAGCAGATGCGCGGTCAAGGCCTTTGCACCCTGCGGCAGGTAGTGCTCCGCCGCTTCATCCCGCCATGGCTTCGGTGCCACGCCGCCGAGTGCAACGCGCCCTGAGCCGTCTTTCTGCACGATCGCCGCGACCGACACCAGGGCAAAGGCATAAGAAGCACGGTCCCGAACCTTGTGATAGACGTGCACGCCGCCCACCGGCTTCGGGAGCGTCACGCCGGTAATCAGTTCGCCACGCTCCAGGACGGTTTCCACGTGAGGCCTAGCGCCCGGCAAGCGATGAAACTCCGCGATCGGGATACGACGGACCTGGCCGTCGGCACGAACGGTCTCCACCACGGCATCCAGCGCGCGCATGGCCACCGCCATGTCACTGGGCTGCACGGCGATGCACGACGCACTGCCACCGATGACGGCGAGTGAGCGACTGGAGCCACCGATGGCCGCACAGCCGCTGCCCGGCAGCCGTTTGTTGCATGGCTGGTTCGTGTCATAAAAGTAAGGGCAACGCGTGCGCTGGAGCAGGTTACCGGCCGTCGTCGCCTTGTTGCGCAGCTGACCGGAGGCCCCCGCCAGGAGCGCGCGCGATAGCAGGCCGTAATCGCGTCGCACGTGCTGGTCGGCGGCGAGGTCCGTATTGCGCACCAACGCGCCGATACGAAGACCGCCTTCCGCCGTGGGCTCGATGGTGTCCAGCGCGAGACCGTTGACGTCGATCAGGTGCATGGGCTCTTCAACGCCAATCTTCATCAGGTCGAGCAGGTTGGTTCCGCCGGCGATGAACTTTGCACCATCAATCTTCGCGGCGGCCGCGGCGGCGGCCGCGGGACTGGTCGCGCGCTCGTAAGAAAAGGGCTTCATGCGGCGCTCCCGGCGACTTCGGTGATCGCTTCGACGATGTTGGAGTACGCGCCACAGCGACAGATGTTGCCACTCATGCGCTCGCGTAGTTCCGTTGTCGTGAACTGCGCCTTCGTCGTCAGGTCGGCGGACACGTGGCTGGGGATGTCGTTGCGAATCTCGTCCAGTACCGCTACGGCCGAGCAGATCTGTCCCGGCGTGCAATAGCCACATTGGTAACCATCGTGCTTCACGAACGCCGCCTGCATCGGGTGCAGGTCGGTCGGCGTGCCCAGACCTTCGATGGTCGTGATCTTCGCGCCCTGGTGCATCACGGCTAGCGTGAGGCATGAGTTGATACGTCGTCCGTCCACGATGACCGTGCACGCGCCGCATTGGCCGTGATCGCAACCCTTCTTGGTACCCGTCAGATGCATGTGCTCCCGAAGCGCATCGAGCAGCGTGGTGCGGGTATCCAACCTAAGTGTTTCGGCCTTGCCGTTGATGTCCATCGCAACCGATGCGGTGACTGGCTTACGGCCGCCGTCCATCGCCGGCGCGGCGGGCAGGCTGGTGGCGGCGAGTGCGCCAACGGACGCAGCGCCCAGTTTCAGAACCTCGCGTCGCGTGAACTTCCAATCGCTGGAGTTACTCATGCGTCTGTTTCCTGAGGGTAAGTCGGGGGGCCAAGTTCAGAGCATACGGCGACAACGAATGGGTCGACGTGAAAGCCGAAGGGCTATATACGTCGCTTCATAACGACTTGTCGTCGCGCCCCCCGTTCGGCTCTACTGACGCTGTTATCCACAAGTTGATTAAAATGAGCGCGAGTACGAGATTCCGCTCGGCCATCGGCACGAGGATCTCAAGGTCGCGCTCGATCATCTCGTTCTTGGTGACGATGGTGCACGGGTGGTTGCACTCGTTGAGCAGGGCGAGCGCGGCACGCATGAGCCGCCACTTTTTCTCGATCGGCTGATACAGATCGGTGTTACTGCCGATGTTGATCGGCTTGCAGACGTAACTGCGCTTGGAACGGGATTGCAAGTTCGGTGGTGTCGCCGGGGCCGATCGACAACGCGTCTACCACCATGTTTCCGTGCCCGGTAGCGTGATCCCAGTCTCGCATCCCGTCCTCATTCAAAATCTTGAAACTAAGCCAGTTGAGCGAATACGGGGGTTGATGCTTCCCCGAGTCGATCGACAGCTCGAGTTTCGCACCACTATCGTTTCGTACGGTGACGTGTACTTCAGCCGTGAGTGAGGTAGTTTTGCATTGCTTGTCGGCGGTATTCATAACAAGGTGAACCCGAGCAGGGTCGACCGTCGCGCAACCACCGATAGCCATGACGAATGCTGCCGCTCCACCACGCATCTTTTTACAGATGGCCATCGGTCCTCCTACAGGCGAACAGACCGTGACAGTCGACGCAGTCTGGGTAGGTTTAGAAAGTATGATCCCGTACTGAAAGTATCACGCACTTGGGGAAAGGCACTCGATGGACTCTCGCGGCATTTCGACTCTACGTGCGCTGGCGTTCGCTACGGCGCTTGCCGTGACCATATCGGCGTGCTCACCAGAGTCGCCCCCGACCCGGTCTGGGAGCACCTCGGCCTTGGCGCTCAGGGCAAGCCCATCTGCTTACGCGATGTTTCAGCAGGAGTTGGATGCCATCAAAGCTGACAACGACTTCACCAGGCGGGCAAAGGATCCAGGGAATTACGAGGTCTACATTGCAGAGACCGACGATGATTTTCTCTTTACATTCGTCATGCGGCCTAAGAAAGGCGAGCGAATTCTCGACAATCGTTCGGTATACGCGGTTAGCAAGAATGACGGATCAGCAACCCTCCGCTCCATGCTGTGATGACCGGATAAGATCACCAGTTTGTGGAAGGACGCGCCATGAAGCCTGAAAGCTTTCCAAGGATACGAACTCTAGCGGTCGGCATGGCCGTCGCAGTTTTGTGCGCGGCCTGTTCGTCCGAAGGCCCGGCATCGCGACCTGAGCGCGTTTCAGCTTTGGCGCTAAAGGCGAGCCCCGCTGCGTATGCGCTGTTTCAGAAACATCTGGATGGCGTAAAGGCTGATAACGACTTCACCGCACGTCTTAAGAATCCTGAAAACTACGACGTTTATGTCTCTGAGACACCGGATGACTTCCTATTCTCCTTCAGCGTAAGGCCTATGAAGGGCGAGCGACTGCTCGATGGGCGCTCGGTTTACGCGGTCAGCAAGAAAGACGGAACGGCCACTGTTCGCTCCGTGCTTTGACCAAGGCGACGCCGAATGGCGGGGGGTGTTGACTTGGTGGGGCTGATAAGCTTAGATAGTTAGCAACTTTGCTAATTAACGAATCATCCATGGCCATCGACAAGGTCTTCGAAGCCCTCGCCTCCCGGCCCCGCCGCGAGATCCTCGCCTATCTGTCGGCGACCGAGCTGACCGCGGGCGAGATCGCGAGTCGCTTCGACATGAGCGCACCGTCCATCTCGCGACACCTGTCCTTGCTGGAAAGCGCGGGCCTGGTGTCCAGCGAAAAGCGCGGCCAGTTCGTGGTCTACCAGCTCAACCGGGACAGCCTGGTCAACACGCTTACCGGCTTCGCCTTCGAGATCTGCCCGGTGGGCAAGCCGCTCAAGCGCGAGTCGAAGAAGCTTTCCGCGAAGAAACAGCCGGGCTGACACCCGCTCCATCGGTAGAGGGATCGCCATGTCATCGCACGCCGAGTCCGTCGCATCATTCCCCAGCATCAGCATCCCTTCCGTGGCCGGCGGCCCGCCGGTCGAGGTGTCGCTCATCGCCCAGCTGGGGCATGGTGCCGGCAGCCAGCTAGTGGCAGCTTCGTCGTTGCGGCAGCGGGCGCACGCAGCGTTCGTGGATGAGCTCGACGAGCCGTCGGCGAAACTGGCCGGCACCCACTTCGAGCATGACGACCCCAGCTCGCTGTATACCTTTGCCGTCGGCGCCAAGGGMCATCCGTTYCAYCGCCATGCMGGGCAYCGCATCTTCACGGCGGTGTCGGGAAGTAGCGGAGCCCTTTTGCGCTTCTGTACCGCCACGCCCGGACAGCTCGCCGACGATCCCGCGAATTTCCTGCGCGCTCTGCGCCACGTGGAGATCCCGCCGGACTCGCTGTTCACGGTGCGCTTTGGCGGTGGCACGTGGCACCAGTTTCAGCCGCTGCGTGCCGGTTCGGGTCATCCCGCGTTCTTCGCCCTGTCATGCCATACGAACGAACTGGGTGGTGAGCTTTCCGAGGAAGCCCGCCGGGTGGTGCTCGAGGACGCGGCGAGCATCCCGTCACTGACGGAGTTGCTGCCAGACGCCGTACAGACCTTGCTCGATGGCACGACAACCGACCACATGCACATACCGACGGCATCGTTGTCACTCGAGGCCGCGCCGGGATCGCTGCAGGTCAGGCTGTGCGGCTTCGCCCGTCGCACGCTGGGCAAGGTACGTGCACTGATCGCTGGCTGGGGTTCCGCCAGTGGTTTCCTCTCGCGCACCGAAGGTTGGCAGACAGTCGTGGAGCTCAATGCGCCGGAAGCAGATTCGCTGCTGCGCGAACAGTTTGCCGATGGTTTCCACCATGAAGACAGCTTCCGGCTCGTGCTTGCGGAGCGCCAACCTCGGCATGTGCGCGCGTCGGTGCTGCTCGCCGACCTGCTCGACGCTTTCGTGCAGCACCCGCCAGGCAGCGTGTCGCGGCTGATGGCGTTTCGCAACCTGCTGGTCACGCCGTTGGGACTGCGTCGGTCGCCGCTCGCTTGCCCGGTATCATCGTTGCTCGCGCCGCTCGACAAGCACGTCTTCGCGGGACGTTTCCCCGTGCTCGACCAGCGGATAGACGAAGGCGACAGCTTTGCGCAGGTGATGCTCGGCGCGGACGACAAGCACTTGTCATTTCGCTCGTGCGTGGCGGTGCGCGTCGTCGACGGCCGTGTCGACATTACGCTGGGGACGCGCGTGCATTGCCGCAACGCCTTCGGCCGCGTTTATCTGGGCCTGATCGACCGCGTGCATCGGCGCTACGTCAGTCCCCTGACGTTGCGTACTGCGGTGATGCATGCCTTCGCTGTGCAGAACGAAGCGGAGCGCCTGAGCGGTGTCCGAGGGTGCGCGGCGTTATGACGTCGCACCGCTCACATTCGGATCTCCATAATAGGTCTCGAAGCTGCTTCCCGCCCTCATGGAACCCGTCATGACCCCACCTTCGAATCATCCTGCGAACGTCTACGCCGACGGCGGCATTTCCCGCAATCCGGCGGACGATACGTTTATCGCGGCGTATCCCTTTCAGACGCCCGGCGAAGTTGAACGCATGCTCGACGACAACGCAGCGGCATTCCGCCTGTGGCGCGACACCCCGATGGTCGACCGGGTGGCGGCTTACCATCGCCTGGCATCCACGCTGCGCGACCGTTTGGAAACCCTCGCGCTGCTCATCACGAGCGAGATGGGTAAACCACTGGTCGACGCGCGTGCCGAGGTTGAAAAATGTGCCGCCACGTTGGAGTGGATCGCGGAAAACGGACCGGCGATTCTTGCTGACGAACCGGTACCGGTGGATGGGGACGATCAGGTGCATGTGTCGTATCTTCCGATCGGAAGCATCCTCGGCGTGATGCCGTGGAACTTTCCTTTCTGGCAGGCGATTCGGGCCTCCGGGCCGATCATGCTTTCGGGTAACGGTTTCATCCTCAAGCATGCGCCGAACGTCATGGGCGCTGCCTACGCCTTGCAAGAGGCTTACGAGGCCGCCGGTTTTCCGAAGGGTCTCTTCGTCAACCTACATGCGGATAACGAGACGGTCGCGCGCATCATCGAGGATCCGCGGGTCGCCGCAGTCACCGTGACGGGAAGCATGCGCGCCGGTGCCGCCGTGGCGTCGACGGCAGCAAAAGTGCTCAAGAAGAGCTTGCTGGAGTTGGGTGGAAGCGATGCGTACATCGTGCTTGCCGATGCAAATATCGATCGTGCCGTAGAGACGGCGGTCCAGGCGCGTTTCCAGAATACGGGGCAGGTGTGCCTCGCTGCCAAGCGCTTCATTCTGGAGAAACCCATCGCCGACGCGTTCACCCGCAAGTTCGTCGAAGCGGTGAAAGCCCTGACGATGGGCGACCCCACTGACCCGTCGAACAAACTCGGTCCCATGGCACGGAACGACTTGAGGGACGAGCTGCACAGCCAGGTGGAGCGGACGCTGGCACAAGGTGCGACCTTGCTTCTGGGCGGCAAGAAGGTGGAAGGCCCCGGCAATTTCTACGAGCCCACCGTGCTGGGTAATGTCGCTCCCGGCATGACGGCCTTCGACGAAGAAACCTTCGGCCCCGTCGCGGTGATGACGGTGGCCGACAATGTCGAACACGCGATCGAACTGGCCAACACGAGCGACTACGGACTCAGCGGCAATTTATGGACTGCCGACACGGCACGCGCGCAGCGCATTGCGCGGCGCCTGGATACCGGCGGTGTGTTCATCAATGGCTTCAGCGCCTCCAACGCCAGGATTCCGGTGGGTGGGGTGAAGAAGAGTGGCTACGGACGTGAGCTGTCGCACTTCGGGTTGCGCGAGTTCACCAACGCCCAGGCTGTGTGGACGAAGAACGTCGACTAACTTCATAGCCGAGGTCATTAACCAGTAGACGACCGGTCTAATGCTGTGTATAGTCCCTCCCATGAGCCCCGCCACCGCCACGACCGAATCCTCCGACGTTCGCAAGAAGATCCTGGCGACGGGTCAGCGCATCATGGGCGGCAAGGGCTTCTCGGCGGTCGGTCTCAACGAGATCCTGGTCGCCGCCAAGGTACCGAAGGGCTCGTTCTATCACTACTTCGGTTCCAAGGAAGCATTCGGTGAGGCCATGCTCGAGGCCTATTTCGAGGATTACTTCGCCGACATGGACCGTGTGCTGCGGCAGGCGGGCGGCTCGGGTGCGCAACGTCTGGCGAATTACTTCCAGGCCTGGGAGGACAACCAGTCCTTCGAGAACTGCCAGGGTAAATGCCTGGCGGTGAAGCTCGGCGCCGAGGTCGCGGATCTGTCCGAGGCGATGCGCACATCGATGAAGCGCGGCACCGCGGGAATCGTGGAGCGCATGTCGGCGGCGATCGAGGCGGGGGTCGCCGATGGGTCGCTGTCAATCGACCAGCCGGCGCCTGAGATTGCGCAGAGCCTGTATCAGTTGTGGCTCGGCGCGAGCGTCATGGTGAAGATCGTCCGCGATACCGAGCCGTTCCATAAAGCGATGATCACCACGCGAAACATTCTGAATATCCCGTCCTGACGGGGCGCTGCATCGGCGCTTCACGTGAAGTGCCTTTTTTTGACCAATCTACTAGACGACCGGTCTACTTAGATCACTCTCATCCTAGGAAATCACCATGAAAGTTCTCATCGTTCTGACCTCCCATGACCAGCTCGGTAACACCGGCCGCAAGACCGGCTTCTGGCTCGAAGAGCTTGCCGCCCCGTATTACACGTTCAAGGACGCTGGCGTCGACGTGGTTCTGGCCTCGCCCAAGGGCGGCCAGCCGCCGCTCGATCCGAAGAGCAACGAGCCATCGTTCCAGACCGACCTCACGCGTCGCTTTGAAGCCGACGCCGCAGCCAACGCCCAGCTGGCCGCGACCGTCCGCCTCGACAGCGTTTCGCAGGCCGACTTCGACACCGTGTTCTATCCGGGTGGCCATGGCCCACTGTGGGATCTCGCCGAGGACACGCACTCCATCGCGCTGATCGAGTCGTTCATCGAAGCAGGCAAGCCGGTCGCCCTGGTGTGTCATGCGCCGGGCGTGCTTCGCCACGTCAAGGCATCCAACGGCAGGCCGCTGGTCGAAGGCAAGCAGGTCGCCGGTTTCACCAACAGCGAAGAAGAAGCCGTTGGCCTTACGAAGATTGTCCCGTTCCTGGTCGAGGACGAGCTGAAGGCCAAGGGCGGCATCTATTCGAAGGGACCGGACTGGGCCTCGTACGTGGTCACCGATGGGCTGCTGATTACCGGCCAGAACCCGGCCTCGTCATCGGAAGCGGCCACCGTGCTGATGAAGCGATTCGCGGCCTAATCACATCCCCTGTTTGGAGAAGCCCATGAAAAACTCATTCCGTCGTACGCGCATTGCCGCCACCCTCGCCCTCGCTTTCTCCGTTTTCGGCGCGAGCGCAGCGCCTGTCCAACCGGTTAAGAACATCGTCCTGGTACATGGGTTCTTCGCGGATGGTTCGGGCTGGAAAGCCGTGTCGGACATCTTGACCCGCGATGGCTACACGGTATCGGTCGTCCAGCAGCCCGAGACCTCCCTCGCCGATGACGTCAAGGCCACGTTGGGCGTCCTGCACATGCAGGAAGGACCGAGCATCCTGGTCGGACACAGCTACGGTGGCGCCGTGATCACGGAAGCAGGCAACGACGCGCAGGTCGCAGGCCTGGTGTACATCGCCGCCTACCAGCCCGACGCAGGGGAAAGCCTGGCAACGCTGACCGAGAAGAATCCTGGCGCGACCAAAGCGATCAAGAAAACGGTGGACAACTTCCTCTACATCGAACCGGCGCAGTTGCATGCCGATTTCGCTGCCGACGTGCCCGAATCCGTCACACGCTTCATGGCCGAATCGCAGGTGATGCCGTCCGTCCGTGCCTTCACCGATCCGGTGACGAAGGCCGCCTGGAAGACCAAACCCACCTGGGCACTCGTGGCAACGTCGGATCGCACGGTCAACCCGGACCTCGAACGATTCATGTCGAAGCGGGCAGGAAGCACGGTGGTCGAGGTCAACTCCAGCCATGTCGCTTTCCTGTCGCATCCGAAGGAAGTTGCCAAGCTGATCGAGCAGGCTGCGGTCGGGTCATCGAAGTAAGGAAGCGACATGAACCATTACATCCGCAACGCGCTCCAGATCACCTACGAGGCCGCACGCCTGGCGGTCGATGCCGCCGTGCGGGAAGCCGAGCGGATAGGTGTGCCGCAAAACATATCGATCGTCGATGCCGCTGGGAACCTCGTCGCGTTCGCCAGGATGGATGGCGCCCGGACGCTGGCACGACACTCATCGTTGTCCAAAGCGAGGACGGCCGCATCGTTGGGGTTCGCGTCCGGACAGTTACCGGAGCAGTTTGGGGTGGAACTTGCACTGGCGACCGGCAGCCGATCCATCAATCTCAAAGGTGGGCTGCCCCTTGTCTTCCGCGACCAGGTTATCGGTGCCGTCGGCGTTAGTTCGGGTGCGGATGACGAGGACATGGCGGTCGCGGACGCGGCGTGCGCGGCTGTTATCGAGGCGATCAACAGCTGAGGTCAGGCATCGTCCCGGCAGCCAGCTGCTCTCTGGCTGAAGCCCCCCGCCTAAGCGACAATGCGCGGATCTCGCTGCCTTGAAACGGACCTCATGCCCTCACGCTCGTTCGCGCGCCTCGTCGGCGTGCTGGTCCTTGCTTGGGCCGCGCTGAATCTTCCACTCCTGCTTGGCCTGCGTGTCCTTCCGGGGGACGCCATGAACGAGTTCTACCCGATGGTGTACTTCAACGTACATAGCCTTCGGACAGGGCTCGCCCCATGGTGGAACCCGTTGATCTTCGGCGGTTATCCGCAAATCGCGGATCCGCAGGCCATGCTGTTTTCGCCACTGCTCATGGCCTGGATGCTGTTGCGCACGGACCCCGGCATGACGTGGTTCGTCTGGGCCACCCTGCTGCACGTACTGATGGGCGGCATCGCCTTTCTCGCCCTCATGCGTCGCCTGAAAGCGACAGACTTCGGCGCCCTGCTAGGCGCCATCGTCTTCATGGCCGGCGGCGTGGCCGCGTCCCGCATTCAATACGTGCCGATCGTCCTTGCCTACAGCTTCCTCCCCGTGACGCTGCTGGCGCTGCGCTGGTTCTTCGACGGGCCGACCTTGCGCCGCGGAGCCATCGTGGGTCTCGCCGTCGGCGCCATGCTCGTCGAGCCGGTGCAGCTCACCTATCTCATCGGTTTGATGCTCGTCCCGTATGCGCTCTGTGTCGCGACCGGCCGCTGGTCATCCTGGACGCCGCGCCTGCGCCGGACCGTGATCGGTGGCGGCGCCGTGGCTAGCCTCATCGCCCTGGGCATGGCGCTGCCGCAGCTGCTGCTCAGCTACGCCTTCGTCACCGTGTCTAACCGCCCGGCGCTTCCCCTCGAGGCGGCGACGTCCATGTCGGTCGACTGGCGGGCGTTGCTCACGCTGATCGACCCGAACGCCTTGCAAAGCCTGCGCGGAAGATACACGGGTGCGGTGGATCCGATCGAAACCTTCCTCTACATCGGCGCGCTCCCCTCGTTGCTCCTTATCGTCGGGCTGAAGAAGGCATGGGCCGTACCCGTCCAGCGACGCCACCTCATGTTCCTCGGCGTGACCGCTGTCGCCGCGATCCTCTACATGCTCGGTGGTCACACGCCGGTTTACGGATGGCTGTATCACGCGCTGCCGGGCATCAAGCAGTTCCGGCGTCCTTCGGATTCGGCGTATCTGCTGGTCGTCGCGCTCGCGACGGCCGTTGCGTTCGGCGCGTCCCAGATCGACCTGTCCGACCGCCGTCGATGGACGGGGATCCTTGCCGCCACCACGGTGTGGCTGCTTCTCGCGAGCGTGGGGATGCGAGGGACCGGCGAAGGCTGGCAGGCCGCAAGCATCGTCGCGCCAATCGCGGCGGCCGCGGTGTTCTGGTATGCACGACGGTCCCGCGATGCCGGCCGCCTGGCGCTCGTTCTCGTGTTGCTCGTCGTCGTCGACTACCGTTGCTTCAACCTCAACGGCGAGTTCAATCAACGCGGCGACAGTGGAAAGAAATTCCGCGAGAATCCGGCAGCGACGTTCATCGCATCGCGCATCCGCGAGACGCCTCCGGGCCAGCTACCCCCTCGCATCGAAGCACTCGATCTTGGCGCGGGATGGAAGAACCTCGTCGTGCTTCGCGATCTTCCCGCCATACACGGGTACGGGCCGCTGCGTTGGGTGCTGTTCGACCGCTGGTACGGTCCCTATTCGGATGGCGATGGCCCGCGCCCTACCACCTCGTACAATCCTGATCCGTCCAGCGCCTTGAACCGCCTGCTCGGTGTGGCCTACATCGCGGAGCCTGCAGGTACCTCGTCCGCCGCAAAGATCTACGCGGACGACAAGACCGAGATCATCCAGCAGACCGCGTTGCCCCGCGTGCTTACGCCGAGCAAGGCGGTGGCACTTCTCGTGGGCGCCGTGCCGTCGGCCGTCGATTTCGCGTCCACCGACTTCGCCAGCACGCTCATCTTTACGCCGCGTGACCAGGCCGACGCCGACTTGCTCATCCACGATATGAGCGTTTGCACCGGGAAGCTCGAAGTGCGGTCCTCGCAGGAGACCAACGTGCAGACCGACATCAGGACATCGAGCACCGCCTCCGGATGGCTCGTGCTGTCGGAACAGGATTTTCCGGGTTGGGTCACCCGGGTCGATGGACAGGAGGTACCGCATCATCGGGCGGACGGTATCGTCAGCGCGGTCTGCGTGCCTGCGGGCGATCACACGGTCTCCTTCACGTATCAGCCGTGGCGGATGGTCAGCGAAGTGATGAACCGCCCGTCCGCGTGGCAATAACGGAGTCAACGGAGCAGCGAGGCCGGCACTTTATTTTTCCAAGTCCACCCCGATGTCGATTCAGAGCAATCGCCGACAAGGCGGTTTCCTGTACCTAACTCTGGATCAAGGACACGAAATGAACGCTACCCAGAAAGTCGCTCTGGTCACGGGCGCGACCCGAGGCATCGGCGCCGAAACCGTTCGTCAGCTTGCCGAGCAGGGCGTCCTTACGCTTCTCGCCGGCCGCGATGCGGGTCGCGCCGAGGCGGCTGCAAAAACACTGAAGGACGAAGGTCTGCCGGTCGAGTCCATCGTGCTCGATGTCACGAATGCCGAGAGCATCCAGAAGGCTGTCGCCGATGTGACGTCGCGTTTTGGCCGGCTCGACATCCTCGTGAATAACGCGGGCATCCTGCTCGACTCGATGGACAAAGCACCGTCCGAGCAGAGCATCAAGGTGTGGCGCGAGACGTTCGACACCAACGTTTTTGCCGTCGTGGAAGTCACCCAGGCGTTTCTTCCGCTGATCAAGGCGGCGCCGGCCGGTCGCATCGTCAACGTGTCCAGCTTGCTGGGTTCGGTCACGAATCACCTGGATCCGGAATCGAAGATCTATCACTTCAAGGTTCCGGCCTACAACGTCTCGAAGAGCGCCGTGAACGCCTGGACGGTGCAGCTGGCCTATGAGCTCCGCGACACGAAGGTCAAGGTCAATGCCGTGCACCCCGGCTACGTCAAGACCGACATGAACGGTGGCGAGGGCGAGATCGATGTACCGACCGGTGCGAAGAGCAGCGTCGGCATGGCACTGCTCGGTGCGGACGGCCCCACGGGAAGTTTCACCTATCTCGGCGATACGATCGCCTGGTAAGGATGGTCCCTCTTCAACACAGTTCGAGGCATCGACATCATGACGACCTATGTCGTGTTTACGCGTGAGCGCACCACGGACCCCGAGGAAATGGCGGTGTATGCCGAGAAGGCGAAGCCTGCCGGCGCGGGTCACCCCATAACGCGACTCGCCTTCTACGGCGATATCCAGACGTTGGAAGGTAGCGAGATCGAGGGCTCGGTGATTCTGAGCTTTCCCAGCAAGGAAGAGGCCCTGGCCTGGTACAACAGCCCCGCGTATACCGAAGCGAAGGAGCATCGGTTGAAGGGGTCGGAGTATCGGGTGTTCATGATCGAAGGGGTCTAAGGCACCGCTTCGGTTCGACAGCCTCAATCAAGCCGCTGCCGATTCGGGCAGCGGCTTCTGGCGATCATGCGTCACCCATTCAGTGCGCGCGAGTGAAGTAGTTGGTCCGCATACTCGGCCGGCCGTCAGGCCCGAGAGCCGACATCGTCTCGGTCATGCTCGCGCCGTCGGGTGACACCGTGTAGACGCGCGTGGACGCCGGCATCCCTCCCTTGCTCAATCCGAGCACAAGCACGTTGGGTGCCGGGCGTTTCATGGCGGCGGCGTCCGCCTCGGGGCTTCCCTCTACTGCGATCGGCGTGCCATCCAGCGACGCCGTTCCTTTCGAATGAACCTCGGCGCCATCTGCGTAGACGATGACGACGTCCATCGAAACGCGGTCGCGTTCCTCCTCCTTGAACGTGATGGTGACGCGCTTTGGTCGCGCGTCGGGAGCCATCGGCAAGCGGGAGGTATCCAGCGACCACTGGCCGATCAAGGGAGGCGAGGATGCTGCGTGCGAAGGAGTGCACAGGGCGAGCATCAGGCAGAAAACAAAGGCGAGGCATTCCTTCATCGCGCACTCTCCGTCGGTTCGTTGGGGACGTGAACGTTCTGGAGAATAGCGCGACTTCGGTGGGATGCTACCTTCACCTCCTGGTGCGATCAGCGCCCCGGAATCTCATCGCGACGCACGATGATCCGTGAAACCAGGCCGTACTCCACGGCCTCTTCGGCGGACATCCACTTGTCGCGCTCAATATCCTCGCGAACCCGTTCGATAGGCTGGCCACTCTCCCGTGCAATGACGGCCGCGATACGCTCGCGTGCCTTCAGGATTTCCTTTGCCTGGATAGCGATATCGCTCGCCGCACCGCCGGCACCGCCGCTGGGCTGGTGAATCAGGAAGCGGGTCTGCGGAAGGCAAAACCGGCGTTCACGCGGCGCACCGAGGTACAGGTGATTGGCCGCGCTGCCGACCCAGCCGGTGCCGATCATATTCACGGGCGAGGAGATGAAGCGCACCGCGTCATGGATCACGTCACCCGATTCGAGGTGACCGCCGGGCGATGACACGATCATGTCGATCGGCTCGTGCGATTCGGCATCGAGGGCGAGCAGGCGGCGCACCGTTTCCGAGGCCATCGCATCGGTGACCGTACCGAAGACCATCACGGTGCGGGCGCGGAAGGTTTTCTCTTCCAGAAACGCGCTGTTGTGCGCAGCGCGCGGGGCGCTTTCCTTCTCATTGGTAAACATTGGGGCTCACTCCAGTGTGGTAGTTTCATTTCCTATACGAACGAGCCGCCCTAAACGTGACATCCCCTGTCCAGGAACATCCTCTCGCCGTTGATGGCGCCCTTCGCCGGCGTCTGATCGGATTGGCCGGGCATTGGCTTGGTGACGGCAGCGCGGCTGAAGATGCCCTGCACGACGTTTACCTGCGTACCGCGGATCGCGTATTACCCGACTCGGCTTCCGGCCGGGAAGCCTGGCTCGTCACGGTGCTCCGCCATCTGTGCTTCGATCAGTTGCGTCGCCAGGGGCGCTACCAGGCCGTGCTGACACGGGTGGCGGGCGACGGCGCTCTGGCATGGGGCGGTGACCAGCCCGACTATCTGGCGGCGCAGGCCCAGCGCGTGGACGAGGCCTTGCTCACTCTGGTGCATCACCTGCCTGCCGACGATGTCGCGGCATGGCTGCTCTACGAGCTTTTCGGTTTCAGCCATGCGGAGCTCGGCGCCCTCGCGGGACGCAGCGAGCTTGCATCGCGTCAGCGGCTCCATCGCATGGCTGGCCGCCTCGATCGCGCCGTTCCGCCGGATAGTCTCGACGATGAGGACCGGGCTGCGTTATTCGCCCTGTGTCAGCAGGCGGTCATCAGTCACGAGACGGCCGCACTGGCGACCTTGGTGCGGACCGCCGCGCCACAGTCGATGGCTGCCATCGGAAGAGTCCCGGATCGTGCCTTCGGAGCGACGGTCCCGACCACCGCGTGGGTGCAGGTCGGCGACCAGATGGCCCTGCGCATCCAGGCTGGCGATGGCCCGGCGACCTGGATACCGCTCGGCGAGGCCAGCATCGAACTGGTCTGAGTCGCAAGGACCCCCTGAGAATCGTTCGATGTACCAAGTACCTGTCAACTGACAGGTAGGGGTTGACGACGTCACAACTTCGGCGCAGTCTCTACCTAACACTTGACAGGTAGAAACCAAAATGAAATCTGAAATCACTCGCTTCGACGCCACCGCACTGGCTGCCCTGATTCGTAGCCGTGAACTCTCCCCCGTCGAAGTCATGCAAGCGCACCTCGACCGGATCGAAGCGACCAACCCGAGGGTCAACGCCATCGTCTCCCTCGCCGAGGGTGCGCTCGACGCCGCCAGAGCCGCCGAGCGCGTGGTCATGGCTGGCGGCGATCTCGCTCCGCTCCACGGTGTTCCGTTTACCGTCAAGGATTCCATCGATACCGCCGGCGTGCTGACCCAACGGGGCTCGCCGATCTTCAAGGGACGCGTCCCCGAGGCTGACGCGACCAGCGTCGCCCGCTTGAAGAACGCCGGGGCAATCCTGCTGGCGAAAACGAATCTTCCTGAGTTCTCCTACTGGATCGAGAGCGACAACCTGCTCTCCGGTCGTACGAACAATCCATGGAACCTCGAGCGTACGCCCGGTGGATCGAGTGGCGGCGAGTCCGCCGCAATCGCCGCAGGCATGTCGCCGCTGGGCCTGGGTACCGACCTCGCCATCTCCATCCGCGGACCGGCGGCGCAAACCGGCATCACCTCGCTCAAGCCGACGCACGGTCGTATCCCGATGACGGGCATCTGGCCGCGTGCGCCTCGCCGCTTCTGGCATGTCGGCCCGATGGCCCGAAGCGTCCGCGACATCGCACTCGCGTATTCGCTCATGGTCGGTCCTGACGGTGCGGATGCGTTCGCCACAAGCACGATCGCTTTCGACAACGGTGTCGGCACATCGCCCTCAGGTCCGTTGCGCGTGGGCTGGCTGATTGAGCCGGGGTTCGGGCCCATCGATCCCGAAGTGGCGGCGACGGTTCGCGCCGCGGCGGAGGCTCTGCATGGCAAGGGCGTCATCGTTGAAGAGGTGCGCATTCCGGCGCTCGAGCGGGACTTTGCGCTCGATGTGTTCAGCCGCTTGCACGTGATGGAGATGAAGCCGGCGTTCGAGGAAGCGACGGCTGGTCGGCGCGACGACGAGCTGTACCTGATGGCGAAGACGATGCTGGGGTTGCCGGATACATCGATGAAGGATTTCATCGAGGCCGAACAGGCCGCCGATCGCCTGCGCGATGGCTTTGCCGAGTACTTCCAGCGTTACGACGCACTGCTCACGCCGGTGCAGCCGCTGCCCGCACAGAAGCACGGCGTGCCCGAGTTCGTCATCAACGGCCAGACCGTGGATGCCACGTATCTGATGGGTTCGACCGTCCCGCTCAACGTCACCGGACTCCCCGGCCTGACGTTACGGTTCGGCACCAGCCACGACGGTATGCCGATCGGTGTCCAGCTGGTGGCGAAGTGGCAGGCCGAATCGACCCTGCTGTATGTCGCGTCGCTGCTGGAATCCGTCAGCCCCGTCCGAGATCTGCATCCGTCCCTCTGACCATCCCTGCTGGTTGCTTCGCGGTCGAGCCAGGCGCTACCTGTCGATTGGCAGGTAGCGTCCGACTACCTACAATGAACCCTGATTCGGTCCATTCCGAGACGGCGACGAGGCTAGGGCAATGAGCGCGAATGCAAAGGAAGCGATTCTGGAGGCGGCGCGTCTCGCCGCGCAGGCGCATGGCTACGGTGGCCTGAACTTCCGCGACCTTGCGACCGAAGTAGGCATCAAGGGCGCCAGTATTTACTACCACTTCGCGAGCAAGGCGGATCTCGGTGCCGCCGTCGCACGACGCTACTGGGAAGACACCGAGGCAGGCCTGGATGCCATGCTCGCCGAGGCCGGTGATCCGCTCGTTGCGCTCGACCGTTATCCGGACATGTTCCGCACGACCCTGCACAGTGACAATCGCCTGTGCCTCGCCAGTTTCCTGGCCGCCGAAGTCGAAGATCTACCGTCGGTAGTGAAGACGGAAGTCCTCTCCTTCGCCGACATCAACATCGCATGGCTGAGCAAGGTGTTGAAAGCAGCGAACGTCGTCGTCCCCGAGGGCGCCGACCAACGCGCTCGTGCGATCTACACCGCGATCGCGGGCGCACAGCTTATCGCGCGCAGCCGATCGGACATGTCGCTCTATGACGCCGTGGTCGAGAGCTATCGGGCGGCCGGGCTGCTGCCGCAGGTGGCGAAGCCAGCGCCGAAGAAAGCATCGACGCGGAAGAAGCCGGTCAAGGCCTGACCGCACCATCGCGTGGCCGCGTCGTTCCCCGCAACACCAGCCGCGGCGGAATGACGATCGGCCGGCTCGGCGCCGCCTCGGCGAGAAGGGTCACGCTACCCTGGGCAAGCGCATCCATATCCTGATGGAACGTCGTCAGGTCGGGCCCGCGCCAACCGGCCATGGGGATGTCGTCGAAGCCGACGACCTGGATATCGCCGGGAACGGAAAGGCCGAACTCGATGCGAATCGCGTCCAGCGCGCCAATGGCGACCAGATCGTTCACGCAGAAGATGCCATCCGGACGACTTCCGGACGACAGTAACTCGACAGCCGCCGCATACCCCTCCTCGTAGCTGAAACCTGCAACGACCTGATGCGGCGGGGCGACTTGCCTGTCGTTGATTCGCTTGAGGAAGCCACGCTGGCGCTCACTCTGCGCGGTACTTTCGCGTCCGGCGAGATACGCCAGGGTGCGGCAACCACCATCGATGAGGAGATCCGCCGCCAGCGCGCCCGCGGAACGATTGTCGGTGGATACCGTGCGCAGGTTGCCGAACTTCTTCGAGTTCACCGCGACGATAGGAATACCCGCGCCTTCCAGCTTCCGCGCCACGCGCGTCGAGCGAATGGCCAGGGCGCTGATCACACCGTCGATCCGGTAACGCGACAACTCGCCGACGATGTCGTCGAGATTATCGTCGCTGCTCGTATCGACAAGCATGGTTTCGATCCGACGTTCGCGAAGCAGGGAGGTGACGCAGCGGAGAAACTCGGTGAAGAACGGATTGTAAAAGCCACCCACCACGACGGCGACGATGCCCGATCGGCCCGTCTGCAGGATTGCCGGTAAGGCATTCGGTTTGTAATGCAATTCCGCGGCGGCCTTGAGCACACGCTCGCGCACTTCCGCGGACACGGCGGCGCCTGCGCTGAACACGCGGGAGACGGTCGACTGCGACACCCCCGCAAGGCGTGCGACGGCGGTGGACGAGGCGTGCGCGCGTGGTGCGCCAGGAGGGGGCGGCGGGGACCGTGACATCCGCCGAGATTAGCATTTCCTTGCACGGAGCCATCACGCGGCGTACGCTTGAATAGCTATGCAGCGCGGCGTTTCGTCAGAGCCGCGCCTCACATATTCCGGGCCCAGACGGAAGGGGGCCTCGTATCCCACATCCTCACAAGGATCGAAATGAACACATCTGAGAGTGCCCTTGCACGATGGGGCAGGCGTCTGCTCGCGCTCGTGCTGGGCCTGTTTGGCCTTTTCATGGTGGTCGGCGGTGCATGGCTGATCGGCCTCGGCGGTAACTGGTACTACGCGATCGCCGGCCTGCTCAGCATTGCCAGCGCCGTGGGCCTGGCTCGCCGAAGCCCCCGCGCGACGCTCTGGTTCGGCATCCTTTTCGCGCTGACGCTGGTATGGACCGTTTGGGAATCCGGCGCCGACTACTGGGGTTGGGTACCGCGCTTCGCGTTGATGTTGATCTTCGCCATCGCGTTCTCGCTGCTCCTGCCGACGCTGCACGCGCGGTTGTCGCGCGGCACCGCTCGCGTCGTCCCGCTGACCCTCGTAGCTGCCTTCATCGTCGCCGGCTGCCTCGCCTTCGTGCCGCACCACGTCACTGCCGCAAGCAACGTGCCGGCCATCGCCGACAATCCGTTCGTTGCCGACACGGGCCCCGCCGTCGAGAGCGGGCTGCCGTCCACCGACTGGCCGGCCTACGGCGGCAACCAGGCCGCGCAGCGCTACACCTCGGCGAGCCAGATCACGCCCGCCAACGTGAAAGACCTGAAGGTCGCGTGGACCGCCACCGTCGGCGACATCCCGTCCGATACGCGTTGGGGCGTGCAGAACACCCCGTTGAAGATCGGCAACATGGTCTACGTGTGCGGCTACCTCAACAAGGTGTCCGCGCTGGATGCCGCGACGGGTGAGCACAAGTGGGATTTCGATCCGGGTATCACCGCCGCATCGGTTCCGTACACCCCGTCCTGCCGCTCCATGTCGTATTACGAAGATCCCGCCAGTGCCAGCGCCCCGGGCGCAACCACCAGCGCGATGTGCAATCGCCGGATCATCTTCGGCACGCTCGACGCGCGCGTGATCGAACTCGACGCGCAGACCGGCCAGCGTTGCGCCGACTTCGGCAAGAACGGCGAAGTCAGCCTCACCGGGGACATGGGCAAGATCTATCACGGCTATGTCTCCATCACCTCGCCGCCGGTCGTCATCCGCGACACGATCGTGGTCGGTCACACCACGGTCGACGGCCAGCGCGCATTCGGCCCCGCCGGCGTGACCAAGGCCTTCAACGTCAAGACCGGCGAACTGAAGTGGGCCTGGGATGCGGCGGCACCGAACGATCCCGCGCCGCGCACGGGCGACGATCTCTACAAACGCGGCTCGCCCGATGTGTGGACCTCGTTCACCGGCGATAACAAGCTAGGCCTGGTCTTCCTACCGGTGGCCAATGCCTCGGGCGACTATTACTCGAGCACGCGTTCCGCCGACGAGCTCAAGTACTCGCCGTCGCTGACCGCGCTCGATGTCGAAACCGGCATGCCGCGCTGGACGTTCCAGAACACGCACAACGACGTGTGGGACTACGATCCGGGCTCCCCGCCTACGTTGCTCGATTATCCGCAGGCGGACGGCACGAAGGTCCCGGCGATCATCTTCCCGACCAAAAACGGCGAGTTCTACGTGCTCAACCGCGAGACCGGCAAGTCGCTGTTCGGCGTGGAAGAGCGTCCGGTGCCGCAGGGCGGCTTCGAGCCCGCGGCGCGCAGCAAGACCCAGCCGTTCTCAAAGTTCGCCTCGGTCGCGCAGCCGGACCTCACCCCGGCCAGCATGTGGGGCATCACGCCGCTCGACCAGCTGGTCTGCCGTATCCAGTTCGCGCAGGCCGACTACCGCGGCAAGTTCACCCCGCCCGATGTGACCAAGCCGATCATCGACTACCCCGGCTATAACGGCGGCGTCGACTGGGGTGGCGTGGCGTTCGATCCGGCCCGCGGCCTGATCATCGCCAACTACAACGACATGCCGAACTACACCCGTCTGGTCCCCCGCAAGGAAGCCGACAAGCTGGGCTGGAAGGCGAAGGACGTGCTCAACGATCCCGTCGCCGACGCGAAGGCCGAAGGCGCGGGCGATCCGCAGGAAGGCGTCCCGGTCGCCGTCGACGTCAACGCGGGTTGGCAGCTGAAGTTCACCGGCATGCTCTGCAAGGAGCCCCCGTACGGTGGCATCCGCGCGATCGATATCCGCGACGGTCGTACCGTCTGGGATCGTCCGCTCGGCACGGCACGCGAGAATGGTCCGTTCGGTTTGCCGACCGGCCTGCCGATCGATATCGGTACGCCGAACAACGGCGGTTCCGTGGTGACCAAGTCCGGCCTGATCTTCATCGCGGCCGCGACGGACAACCTGATCCGCGCCATCGACATCACCACGGGCAAGACGATCTGGTCCGCGCCGCTGCCGGCCGGTGCCCAGGCCATGCCGATGGTCTACGAGCAGGATGGCCGCGAGTACGTCGTGATCACCGCGACGGGTCACCACTTCATGCACACGCCGAAGGGCAACTACGTGGTGGCTTACGCATTGCCGAAGCGGTAGCCCTTCGTGAAGCGACCCCCGGAAGTTGGACATTCGTCCAGGTTCCGGGGGTTTTCTTTTGGGCGCTAGAAGCTGAGTCCCAGCGGCCGATTGCAGTGATACTTCTCGGCCTCGCCTCTCACATCGGCTGGCGAAAGATGCCGGGCGCTCAATTCTTCCGGACTCAGGCTCTCCCAGACTTCGACATCGATGCAATGGTGATTGGTAATGCCGAAGAGGCGTTGCGTGTCGCGCATGACGGCGCCGACACCTTGGTTCATCGGATCGGTGAGCTGAAGGCCGGGTGCCAGTCGCGAATCCGAACCGGGTACACCCCTGACATCCTGCGAGTGTTGAGCGTCGAGCAGGCGCGAGCGGAATCCGCCGTCCCCGGAGACATTCGCGCCCGCTGTAGATAGGTCGGATGCGGAAGCCCTTGGATGCGTAGCAGTCGCGGAAAGCGCTTCGCCAACGGCGCCCGGCGCTGGAACGCTATGAGGATGAGATGGGAGCGGCAATATGGCGCTTCCGATAGACGGCGTGCGTGACAGCGGTCGTTCGATCGTTGGTGCCCGATGGCGACTTAATGCTCCAGACCCTCGCGAACCGGATGCGGACGCTGACGGCATCGATGTCGTGGGTCTCACTGAGACGAACCTCAGCTCGAGCACGGCTCGCTGGTCGTCCAGAAGCTGGGCAGAATCGGTGAGGGCGGATGCCGGCTTCAGTAAGACCATCAACAAGCTCACATGGCAACCGAGTGCCATGACCATGGCCGCGACGCGACGAGGCGACACTGGGTGTCCTTTGAGATCTACGCCCATGAATCCCACCATCTCTCCCTTTGGTAGTCACGATCCGCCCTTGCTCGATTGCCATTCGGCGGCGTGCTGGGCCAGATACAGGGTGTGAGACGGGTGTAGTGAGCAAAAGTTCAGCAATGCAGGGGTTCTCGGGTATCCCGTCAAAAACTGGAGGGATTTTTTTTAGAGGGCTTCAATCTCACTGTGACCCAGTGGGAAGCGGCAGCAATGCGCGTTGATACCAAGATCGCTTGAGGCGTTACACAGGACCATCCATTGGTGTTTGCCAATGGGTGCAGACCCGATGTCCCCGCCAAGCGCCGCTTGAGTTTCGCTCGTCATGGCGGTCATCTGGTTATTTGGTCTAGACTCCGGCCGTCCAAAACACACGGACCCTCCAAGACCTAGGTCAGACCCCTCGGGGTGGCAACCAGGCCGGGAAGAAGGGGATGACATCCCTTCCGAATCTTCCCGCGTAGAGCCCAGGTGCTTCGGCCCTGGGCTCAGTCATTTGTAGAATTCGACGAACCCGTATTGGGACCTAGACCGTCCGAGACGAAGTGGAGCTAATTAGCTCCCGAGAGGTGGGCCTCGTCTACCATCCCCAAGCAAGCGTAAGTATGCTGCCGAAGTCCAGCGTCCATTGGGCTGGGGCAGTCAACGGCAGATTCAGGGAGCGAGCATGGGGATACTAAAGGAAAAATACGAGGCCCTTGCGCCGAGGGGTGAATACCTCACGGACGTAGTTGTCCTCGGCCAAGCCTGGAAAAAAGCCCACAATTACGTGCGTCGACATAACTGGTACCAGAATTCTCTTGAGCTCGACTGCTCGGCAGTTGCGTTGGAATCGTCGCTCAAGAAGTGGGCGGCAGCCGTTCGTAGGCCTAATTTTCGTCCGGCCCCGCTACGCATGATTCCAGCGCCTAAGAGCGCTGCATGGGACTTTTCTCCAGAATGGTCTCCGAAAAACAAAGACTCAACGGAAGTTTTACGACCTCTCGCCCACCTTTCAATTCGCGACCAAACGATTACTACAGCCGCAATGCTTTGCCTAGCGGACTGCATCGAAACCGCACAAGGCAATACTGATTCCGAGCCCGATAAAGCACGGAGCGATAACGTCTACAGCTATGGAAACCGCCTATATTGTCGCTGGAGTAACGACGGACCACGTAGCAGAGCAAGATTCTCGTGGGGGAACTCGGACGTATACAGTCGCTACTCACAGGACTACAAGCGATTTATTGACCGGCCAATTTCCATATGTTCTCGACTAAATGCCGACGACAGCGATGCCGTTATTTTCGTGGTGAAAATAGATCTCAGTGCATTCTTCGACAACATCGAAATTCCAGAATTGGTTAGTGTACTCAAACGCGAATACAGGAAATTCGCTAGTTCAAATACTGAAGTGCCTCGGTCCGACGCGAAATTTTGGGAATACTTGACCGCGTCGCTGAACTTTTCCTGGGACAGCCGCGATGAGGGCCTCTCCCCACTGCTTCGCGACAGAAAAATGCCAGGCGGGCTTCCGCAAGGCATGGTCGCATCTGGTTTTCTTGCGAACGCCTACCTCCTTCCGTTTGACCGCATCGTTGGATCTGCTGTTCAAACTCGGAGGACGATAAAAAAGAGTATCGAACTTCAGATCCACGACTACTGTCGATATGTCGATGATCTACGACTTGTCGTATCGACGCACAGCCACGCCGTGACGGAGGGTTCAGTAGCGAAGGCGGTCGAAGACTGGCTCCAGCGAAGGCTGGCTAGGTTCGCCGGATCAGGTGCCCGGCTCCATATCAACACCAAAAAAACTGAAGTCGAACGCTACTCATCTATCGGTGGCCAATCCGGTGTTGTAGCCAGAATGCAAAGTATGCAAAAGGATCTAAGCGGGCCGTTCGATATGACAACGCTCACGCACGTGGAGGCGGGGCTGCATGGCCTTCTGTCTCAAGCCGAGTTGGGTTTACAGGCAGAGAAGACGGAACATCGTCCCTTGGCACTGAGTGCGATTGCGATACCTAAGCTTGAAGTTCGGGACGATACACTTACGCGATTCTCTGCATTTCGCCTCACGAAGGCGTTGCGACTACGTCGAACGATGACCGACCTGCGCGAGGTCACAGCTGACGGAACGGCTAGGGAAGCCCTATTACACGAATATGAGGTTGCTGCTCGTCGCCTCGTAGCTTCGTGGGCGCTCAACCCGTCGCTTGTTCAGGTCCTTTTATATGCACTTGACCTGTTTCCGTCGGTCGACCTGCTGGGTCCCGTAATTGAAGCGCTCAGGTCAAAGACCGACAGGGCATCAAGTACGCACGAGGAACGGGTGGCTTGGTACGTCGTGTCGGAACTCTTAAGAGCAGGGGCGACGGAGACGGGCCGCCGATCTGAAAGCGATGCTGATTTCGGCGCAGGGGACTTGAAGCTATATAGAGCAAGGCTATGCAATTACGCGAGGGAAATATGTGAAGCAGGTACTTCCCCGTGGTATGCGAAGCAGCAAGCGATTCTTCTGCTCGCTACCGAGGGCCAAGTCTCGGTGGTGTCTGACGAAAGCGCTCTATCCCAACACGCTATGTTATCCGACTATATCGCCGGTCGGTTTCGATCAAACAAAATACGAAGGGAAGAAGCCGTCGCCGTCGCTCTTGTTGGATATAGCATCCTGAAAGATTCGAAGCACTTTTCTAGTTGGATGCGAACATTTGCAGCCAGCGTGACGACTAAGGAAATATCTCGGGCGTTCGAAACAATCGGTCAAGTGGATATAAATCTTCTGTTCTCGATTACGCGGACTGGCAAAGCCCGCCAAGCGGCCGAGAATGGAATAGTGCCCCGTTACCTAGCGCAGTACTTAGACTCAAGGCTTCGAAGAGAAGAGGAGTTGCCGGTTAAGGTGTGGATTCCGCTTGCAGAAGTACTCACACACAACACGGCTCCATTCTCTCAAGAAAATRCGCTTCTCCAACTCGCTAATGCGTTGGCTAAGGTATTCGAGGCCGAAGAACCGATGCCTCGTAAGGTAACACCGCTATCAATCGAAATTTGGGTCGACGACTGGAGTCGGCTGGTTGACCCGCGCGCAGCTTCGCTAGTCGCAAGATATCGGCCCAGACGTTTCGGGCCGGACCCCCGATACGCTACACCGGCTTGGTGTCAGCCGAGGTTAGATTGGCTCTACGCCATGGGCCGAATTCTCCGTGCCGCGGCCTCTGGCGAGCTCGACTTCACTGCGAACCACTGGCTACTTAGAAATGATGTCGGCTGGTATCACGGAATAAGGAGTTCGTGGCTCAAGCGCCGCAGCGGAATGTCGTCGTCAGCAACAACGCTGGGTGGAACGACCGCAGGTTTCACACCATGGATGTCAGAAGTTCTCGTCCGAATGCTGAGTTGGCCCGGAATCGCTATAGACGCGCCACTGGAAACTGCCATGGATAGGGTCCTGGCTCCAGCTGATTTCGCGGCTATCGTGACGGCGCGGCTTGAGGATCAAGCGAAATTCTACGCACGTGCCTTGGATCTCCCAGTCTACATTTACCCCGTAGCCTGGTCTCCCCATAAGGAAAGAAGCCTGCGTGTTGCCGTTGTTCAAGGCTTAATGCCGCTGGTGAAGGATTTCGAAAATGGAATCGATGGCCTGAAGGACGCCAGTTTTCGAGAGAGACACCGGAATCATCTCGCTGCGATCTTGCAAGTCGCCTACAAGAAAATAGTGGCCCGCGAGTCTGCACTCGGCGTCGCCAGCAAGCCAGCAATCGATCTTGTTATTCTTCCCGAATACAGCGTGCATGTTGACGATCAGGACCTTATGCGACAGTTCTCTGATGCAGTTGGAGGGATGATCTTCTTCGGCCTTATAGGTGCCTCGAATCCCCAGGACGGCTCATTCGTGAACGCGGCACGCTGGCTGGTTCCGCAGCGTCGCGGCGGAAAGCGCTCGTGGGTGGAAGTCGATCAGGGAAAAGGAAATCTGACGAAGGAAGAGCACGTACTAGGTGTAAAGCCCTGGCGGCCTTATCAAGCTGTAATCGAACTGATGATCGACGAGAAAACTCGATTTAGGTTAGCTGGTGCCATTTGCTACGACGCAACCGACATTCGGCTAGCTGCGGATCTTCGAGATCTATCGCACGCGTTCGTCGTCCCGGCGATGAATCGAGACGTAAAGACCTTCGATAGCATGGTTTCTGCACTTCGCTATCATATGTACCAACACATCGTCATAGCGAATTCTGGCGAGTTCGGTGGATCAACCGCACAAGCACCTTATGATAAGGAGCACTCACGCTTAATCGCCCACAGCCACGGTGGGGAGCAACTGTCCGTCAACGTATTCGACATCGACGTTGACCACTTTGGACCTGCACTTAAGGCAACGGAAGGTATCCCGCCGCGTGGTCATGAACCCGGGATTCGCGCCTTGGGCAAGACGCCACCTGCCGGACTTAGTCGTTCATAAAAATTGGGTGCGGGATTCTCTTGAGAAGATTCGTCGCTGACACTAGGGCGCGCCCGCATCGTGCAAGGTAGCGGCGCCACCCTGAAAGGGATGTGCGCCGAAGGTAACTCACGGAAGTCAATGGGAGGCTGGCCAAACTGATGCGTCAATCGGTTGCGCCTACAGACAACCCAGCGTTGTTTTGCTACGTTCGTTACGTCGTCTGCGTTGTCGGCTCACACGTCCCGCAGACGACCACCGCGCTTTGCGGTGAGACGCACGCCAAGGGTGCTTGAACACCCCTGGCGCGCTAACCACAATCCACTGGATAGAAGTCGATCATGGCTAACACCGATCATACGGTACCCGCTCGCCCGCCGAATCCCCCTGGCGGCAACCCCATTGTTTACCGGGCCCCCTGCAGACCCTGCAGACACGGTTGAAG